>DATGIX010000099.1:0-6572 GCA_035295505.1 Puia sp.
AATAATTATTTGGGCTTGTTCGCTGTGGTGGATACCAGCTTCAGTAACTCCGATTGAGTCCGCCGCGGCGGATTGCGTCGCTATCCGTTCATCTGTAGTGCTACTATTGAGCGGTGGGTTTAGAAGCGGCGAGCTCTGTATTTTAAGAGCTTATCTAATAAGTTTGCTTCACCTGATGTAATTCACAAAATATAAAACTTAGTAAAGATGGAGAGTTGCTGGTTTAATAAAAATTAGTGGCTGCAGAATTTAAATCATTTTTCATTTTGTCTTTTATCGGTGATTACCTAAAAAAAACAGTATAAATACCTGTTCTTATCCGGAAAAGCATGATGAAATTTGAGCAAAGACTAGTAAACCTTTTCTGACTGGCTTTATTGCCGCATCCCGGATTTTACTATAGCCTGGTAAAGTATTTTATGATTTCACAAAACCGAACTGCAATCATCTAAATCACCACTATTAAATGATCTCGCTATGGAAAAGAACCTAACCACCGAAACATCAGGAAACTCGTTTTGGGATTCTACGCTTGGAGTAGTAACTAAAGTCACGGCATTTCTTACTGCGGTCACAGGCCTTATAGTGGCCGTTAAAGCCATTGTGCCTAAACCTTCACCTCCTCCGGCTCCTCCAATTGTATCCCGCATCTGTGATGTCTGCGGCCGTTATCCTGTTGCGTGGCAACGAAACCTTACAAATGATGATTTGAAAAAATTAAGCGCAGAAGAACGAAAAATAATGCGGAATGAAATTTTTGCCCGGTATGGATATATCTTCACTAAATCAGAAGACATGAAGGAATACTTTAGCAAACAAGTTTGGTACAAGCCAATAAACAGTAATGTTGACAATTCTTTAAGCCCAATAGAAAAATCAAACGCTGAATTAATTCTTTCTTATGAGAAAGATCATGATAAATGAAATGAAGCCTCAGTCGTTGACTCTGATTTTCTTTATAATAATTTTTTTTGAGTGCAAAGAGCATTCGGCGGAAAAACCTGAAATAGCGGATAAAACTATTTATAAGACTGATACAGTCGCAAGCGAAATAAAAGCACTGCTTAAATATTACCCCCAAGTACAAAAATTTGCAGATAATAAACTGTATTTCAAAGACGGCACATATATTTTGTATGATGATTCAGCAAGCAACAAATCCTTTGAGCAGATGCTTGTATCTCCTGATGTAAAAGATCAGTTTAGATATAAATATGTTAAGGGAAAATTGGTGAACAAAATTGAAAAAAATAACGATCCCGGCCGTGTTACAAATGAAGCTTTCTTTAAAAAAATATATGGAGCTACCAGAGAAGAAGTGAGAAAGAACCTGACTGAAGTGCTGTGGTGCCCAAAGCTGATCGGGCAAAAAATTTTAGTGACCAAAATTAATGGGGTCGACAAACAAATTTCAAAAATCTCAGACGAGCTGGACAAGCTTCCGGAATACAAGGAGTTTGTTAAGGATATTGGAGGCACTTTTAACTGGAGATATGTCAGTGCATCAAAGAGAGTGAGCATGCACAGTTTTGGGATGTCGATTGATATCAACACAAACTTTTCCAATTACTGGCAATGGGATTGTAAATGCACTGATGAGAATGCTGTTCTTGATTATAAAAACAGGATACCACAAAAAATTGTCGATGTTTTTGAAAAATATGGTTTCATCTGGGGTGGCAAATGGTATCATTATGATACGATGCATTTTGAATATAGGCCCGAATTATTAGATGAATAGAAAAATCATTTTTACTGTTTTAAGATATTCTTAGACGTTAAATTTATGGCTTTGTTTTCATTGATCAGGGAATGAAAATTTTAGCACTTAACCTTCAACAATTCTGATTTATCAATTATCCACTCTCCATTCGCACATCCGCAAATTTTCACATCTGCACATCAGCCAACCTCTCTCAACTCATCCCACCTCGTGCTATGCCTTTCTGAACGGTGCTCCTGCCGCATCTTCCAGTTTTTATTAACACCCGAAGAACAGAATTTCACCACATCATCGCGCATGCTGAAGTTTACATTATCAAGAGCGCTCATCAAAAAACGGTTTGTGCCTTTTGATTCACCTGAAAAAAAACTTCCCTGAATAGATTCATCGGGAACAATCCCGCTCAGCATCACGCCTGCTTTTTTGTATTCTCGCCCTTTTTCAAAAATGTCGTCTAATAATTTCACCGCCGGTCTAATCAATTCATTTGTGAATGATGTGGCAGATTGCAATGTGGCATAAGAACTAATCGACGGACCATGATGAAAATCTGTGGAATGGCTTTCTTCTTTCGGCACTATGAAAATGCTCACCGTTTTTGCCGCGCAATGTTGTCTGCGCAATTTTTCTGCAGCTCTTGATGTGTATGTCGCGATTGCTTCTTTCAATTCATATAATTCAGTAACCGGTCTGCCGAACATGCGCGTTGTTGCAATCATTTTTTTTGTTTCTAATTCTTTCTTCATCACGATGGAAGGAATACCGCGCAATTCTTTCAGCAGGCGAACGCCAACCACTCCGCCCATGTTTGCATGTGCCCATTCGTCGGGCATGTTGCACAAATCCCATGCGCTCGTGATTCCCCAGTTGATGAGCTTGTTTGCATACGCTCCGCCAACGCCCCAAATACCATTCACGCGTGTTTGCTTCAATGCTTTTTGCTGCTCTTCTTCGGTGATTAATAATGTCACGCATTTTGTTTTTTCTTTCTCTTTTTTCGCCATGTGATTGGCAATCTTCGCCAATGTTTTTGTAGGCGCGACGCCAACAGAAACCGAAATGCCCGTCCACATTTCAACAGTTTCTCTCAATTCATGTGCAAATTTTTCCAACTGCTCGAACGGGATTTTATCAAGGTTCACAAATGCTTCGTCAACAGAATATACTTCTACATTTTCTGCACCGACCATTTCTCGCAGCGTGTCCATCACACGCATGCTCATGTCGCCATATAAATGATAATTGGATGAGAAAACAGCGACATCATTTTTTTCGATGATATGCTTCGCCTGGAAATATGGGCCAGCCATTTTCACGCCGAGATTTTTCGCCTCATCGCTGCGCGACACAATGCAGCCGTCGTTGTTGCTTAATACAACAACCGGCTTGTTCCATAACTTAGGCTGGAACACACGTTCGCAGGAACAATAAAAACTGTTGCAATCGATAATAGCCTTCATTCCGGGTTTATTTTTTTATAAATCCCTAATCACATAGGTGGCAACTCCCCACACTGAAAATTCTGAGGCAGACAAATCAACATCGATGGGTGCTAATTTATCGGTCTCCGGAATCAGGCGGATTTTGTTGAATGTTTTTTCAAAACGCCTGATGAGCATTTCTCCATTTAATGTTGCGATTACTACTTTTCCGTTTGCCGCTTTTATTGAGCGGTCAACAATCACGATGTCGCCATCATAAATGCCGGCGCCAATCATGGCATTGCCTTTCACGCGCATGAAAAAAGTGGCGGGCTTGTTGCGAACGAGCTGTTCATTCAAATCAATGCCGCGCTCCATATAATCGTCGGCGGCAGCGGTGAAGCCCGTTGCGTTGGCTGTGCGGACGTCGCGCTGCGAATAAGCTTTCGAGCCTTTGTAGGCTGCTCCGTAAAAAATTTCTCCATCCATAAAATTATTTTTGGTATTACTAATTATTTTAGTAAATTTATGCTAAATTATTAATCAGTCAAATTTTTTTTGAAATGAATTTTTGAAAAAAACTGTGAGCATTTGTTAGTGAATTGCCGCTCTGAAACTGAAGCTTAATAGCATCGTTGTCCATGAACGGAGCGTCGCATCCGCCGCGGCGGATCAATCGGAGTTGCTAATGTTGATATCACAAAAAGAAAAACAAATAAATAGTAACACATAAAATTAGTGAGCGATGAAAAAAATAATAGCACAGCAGCATGCGATGTTTGCACAAAATGCAGGTTACAGGCAGAATGAATATTTATTGATTTTGAACCCGCATGAAGAATTACGGAATAAAATCATGAACGTGAAAAATGATTTTTATGAAGCATACAAAGCACCGAATGCGCGCTGGGGAAAGCCGCATATAACGCTGGCAAAATTTGCACAACTGGAAATGATGGAAGAAAGAATTATTAACCGGCTGAAAATTGTTGCGATGGGCTATCATCCGATTAAAGTAGAACTGAAAGATTTCGGGAGCTATCCGTCGCACACCATATTTATAGATGTGACAACAAAAGAGCCGATTAAAAATCTTGTGAAGGAAATTAAGCCCTGGCAAAAACTATTAAAGCTTGACGATGACCATAAACCTCATTTTATTGATGAGCCACATCTGACAGTTGCGCGGCAATTGAAACCCTGGCAATATGAAAGTGCGTGGAAAGAATACTCGCATAAAAGTTTTACAGGAAGATTTATTGCCGACAGCATGCTGTTATTGAAAAGACATCGTGGCGATTTGCCTTACCAGATTGCCGGCAGGTTTGAATTCCAAAATTTACCTGTGAGCACAAAGCAGGGCGATTTGTTTATGTAACACAGAAAGTTTTTGGGTTTTTCATGCGTTGTAATAATCCGTGCCTTATTGTGGTTAAACAACAGAGATGCAGGCACAAGGCGCGAAATATTTTGCTGCTTTGTGTCCTGGTGTCTTTGTGATTAGTGAAAACAGTTTGCCACAGATTTCACGGATGAGCACAGATGGTTTCTTTCTGTGAAAATCTGTGTAATCTGAGGCTCTAAATAAAAATAAAAATGCCTCAACAAACAGTTCAACAAAATTTTAAGCCATTAACTGAACATGAGCAGTGGCTCACGAGTCAGTTAATGAATATTGCTATCACAATTCATAAAACATTGGGACCCGGTTTGCTTGTGAGCATTTATGAAAAATGTTTTTGCTACGAGCTTGGCAAAAGAAATATTCCTTTTGCAAGACAAAAGCCTTTACCAATTGTTTATCATGATATGGAAATTGACGATGCATTGAAAATTGATTTTTTAATCGATGGATTGATTATCGTTCAGATAAAGGCGCAGGAAAATCATCATCCGGTTTGGGAAGCGCAATTATTAAGTTATTTAAAACTCACCGGCAAGCGCCTTGGCTATATCATGAACTTCAATGTTCCGTTGATGAAAGACGGGATTAAAAGAATGATATTGTGAGTGGTGAGTAGTGAATGGTCAATGGTGAATAGTGAATAGTGAAAAGCGCATGTGCATACTTACCACTTACAACTCACTACTCACTTTCCCTCCGTGTTCTCTCTGTCTCTGTGGTTCAAATAATAAATAAAGAAAAATTATTTTAACCATGAGCAATCAGTTGCGGCAGGACCACTATAAAGTGGCTGCCAAACAAAAAGAAGAAACGGAGCAATACCTCGCAGGTCGCGGTGCGCAAATCAACACGAAGAACCGTTTTTTAAAAGATGAAATCACCAAAGAACACATCGAAGCCATCGACGATTGGGAAGAAACAAATGTGAGCACTCAATACATGGAGCAGGAATCGAAAACCATCGTGAACAAAGTGGAAAGTCCTGATGTGGGCATGAGCTACAGCATGAACCCTTATGCCGGCTGCGAACATGGCTGCATTTATTGTTACGCACGAAACGTGCATGAATACTGGGGTTACAGCGCAGGATTGGATTTTGAAAGAAAAATCATCGTGAAGAAAAATGCACCACAACTGTTGCGAAAATTTCTGATGCACCCGAAATGGCAATGCATTCCGATTATGCTCAGCGGAAACACAGATTGTTATCAGCCTGCAGAACAAACCTATCGATTAACTCGCGGACTACTCGAAGTGTGCAATGAATTCAATCAACCGGTTGGAATCCTCACCAAAAATTCGTGGATATTAAAAGACAAAGATGTGCTGCAGGAAATGGCAAAAAAAAGATTGGTGTCAGCTATGGTTTCTATCACATCATTCAATGAAGATTTGCGAAGGATAATGGAACCGCGAACGACAACCGCCAAACAAAAACTAAAAGTGATTAATGAACTGAGCAGTGCCGGTGTTCGCATGGGCATTATGATGGGACCGATGATTCCCGGATTGAACGAACACGAGATGCAGCGCATCATGAAAGAAGCCCGTGATAATGGCGCCACATTCACTGCATATACTTTCATCCGTTTGAATGGCGCGATTAAATTTTTATTCCACGACTGGCTGTATAAAAATTTCCCTGACCGCGCAGATAAAGTGTGGCATTTGATTGAACAAAGTCATGATGGCAAAGTGAACGACACCCGCTGGGGCGTGCGCATGCGCGGCGAAGGGAGCATTGCGCAAATGGTGGCGCAGCAATATAAAAAATATGGAAAGCTGTATGGAATGAATGCAGAAGAGTGGAGCTTAGATACAACACAGTTCAGAAGACCGGGCGAGCAGGGGAGGTTGTTTTGAGTTTAAAAGTTTAATTTTAATAAACATCTCATTCTATGGCAAAAAGGAAATCGCAATTAGTAATGCTTGACCATTCGAAAGCAAAAATTAAGTTGTTGGAAAAGTATCTCGAAAAGTACTTAAGTATCATTGCAAATGATGGCTATACCCAAAAAATTAA
>DATGIX010000100.1:0-5295 GCA_035295505.1 Puia sp.
CGCACGCAGGAAATGATTAAAGATTATCCGGTTTTAAAAAGAGATTATCCTTTAAATGAAACCAATCTTGATTATTGGGTGAAGGATTCAGAATGTCCATATACAGAAACAAAACGCTTCGACTGGTTTCGTGGTTATCATGTCGGCGGAAGATCGCTGATGTGGGGAAGACAAAGCTACCGGCTAAGCGATTATGATTTCGAAGCAAATGCAAAAGAAGGAATCGGTGTCGACTGGCCGTTGCGTTACAAAGAAATTGCTCCTTGGTACAGTTATGTTGAGAAATTTGCCGGGATCAGCGGGAATAAAGATGGTCTTGCAAATTTACCTGATGGAGAATTTCTGCCCCCGATGGACATGACCTGTGTGGAGAAAGATGTTGCAGCAAGAATCAAAGAGCATTATAAAGGAACACGCTTTATGGTAATAGGCCGCACTGCAAATCTTACTGCGCCTATTCCCGGAAGAACACAATGCCAGTTCAGAAATAAATGCTGGCTGGGTTGTCCATTTGGCGGTTACTTCAGCACACAGTCATCCACTTTGCCTGCAGCACTTGCAACAAAAAATCTGACTGTTCGTCCGTGGAGTATCGTCACGAAAATTTTATATGACAAGGACAAGAAAAAAGCAACAGGCGTAGAAGTGCTTGATTCAGAAACTAACAAAACATATCAGTTCAAATCGAAAATAGTTTTTGTGAATGCATCTGCATTGAACAGTGCATGGGTGCTCATGAATTCTGCAACAGATGTTTGGCCCGATGGATTAGGAAGCAGCAGTGGCGAACTTGGCCACAACGTCATGGATCATCATTTGGGAGTTGGCGCATCCGGCCAGGTGGATGGGTATGAAGACAAATATTATTTCGGAAGAAGAGCAAACGGAATTTATATACCACGCTACAGAAATTTTGGAAATGATAAAAGAGATTACCTGCGCGGTTTCGGTTATCAGGGCGGTGGCACGCGACAAGGATGGAGCAGAGAAGTAGCTGAGCTTAACATTGGTGGCGAGTTCAAGGATGCATTAACTGAACCAGGTTCATGGACGATGGGAATCGGTGGCTTTGGAGAAACGCTTCCTTATCATGATAATAAGATCACACTTGATAAAAATAAGAAAGACAAATGGGGATTGAATGTGCTTGCATTTGATGTGGAACTGAAAGAAAATGAACTGAAGATGCGCAAAGATATGCAGGCTGATGCTATTGAAATGCTTGAAGCTGCCGGCGTAAAAAATGTAAAAGGGCACGATGCGAACCCTTATCTCGGTCGTGGTATTCATGAAATGGGAACAGCAAGAATGGGTAAAGATCCAAAGACCTCAGTACTGAATAAATTCAATCAGGTTTGGGATGCGCAAAATATTTTTGTAACTGATGGAGCATTCATGGCTTCTGCAGCTTGCCACAATCCATCGCTAGGTTATATGGCTTTTACTGCACGTGCGGCCGATCATGCTGTAGAGGAATTGAAGAAAGGGAATATTTAATATTCGATTTGAATTGCGATTATGGAAAATTATTAATTAATAATTATTAATTAATAATTGAGAGCAAATCGCTGACAAAAATGTACTTATAAACCTCGTGCTATAATGTCTGACGATTCGCTTAAAATAAATGTCAATTCAACAGGTATTAAACAAAATACTTACGATGCGATTGTCATTGGATCCGGCATCAGTGGAGGTTGGGCTGCCAAAGAATTATGCGAGCATGGATTAAAAACATTAGTGCTCGAACGAGGAAGAAATGTGGTTCATAATAAAGATTATCCAACTGCCACAATGAACCCTTGGGATTTTCCTCATCGTGGAAGAATGACTGATCAGTTCGTAAAAGACAATCCCTTAATAACAGAAGCGGCAGGCTTCGACGAATCTACCTCTCATTTTTTTATAAAAGACAAAGACCATCCTTATGTGCAGGAGAAACCGTTTGAGTGGATCCGCGGTTATCAGGTCGGCGGAAAATCTTTGATATGGGGAAGAGCTTGTCCGCGATGGAGTAAATATGAATTTATTAATCCCGCAAAATTTGGTTATGGAATTGAGTGGCCTATCAGTTATGATGATGTTGCGCCATGGTATTCGCATGCGGAATTGTTTGCAGGAATTTGTGGCAACAAAGATGGATTGGAAGCAATGCCTGATGGAGAATATCTTCCGCCATTTGATTTTAACTGCGCAGAAAAAGATTTGCAACAAAAATTAAAATCGAAATATAAAGACCGCTTCATGATTCAAGGCAGGTGGGCGCAATTAAGCCAACCTACCGAGTTGCACCTGAAACAAGGACGCGGAAAATGTCAGGCCCGCGATTTATGTATGCGTGGATGCCCGTTCGGCGGATATTTCAGCTCTGTGTCATCTACATTGCCATGGGCAGAAAAAACCGGCAACCTTACTATCAGACCGCATTCTGTTGTTCATTCTATTATTTATGATGAGAAAAAAAATAAGGCAGTTGGTGTAAGGATTATTGATGCAAACACACATCAGACAACAGAATATTTTTCGAAAATAATTTTTGTGAATGCATCTGCATTGAACAGCAATCTCATTTTGTTGAACTCAAAATCAAATCGTTTCCCGAATGGTTTTGGAAATGATAATGGATTGCTCGGAAAATATATTTGCTTTCAAAATTACCGCGGCTCTGTTGGTGGTGATGTAGAAGGCTATGAAGACAAATATTATTATGGCAGACGAACTGCGGAATGCATGATGGCAAATTTCAGGAACATTAAAACCAATGATGTTGATTTTGTTGGTGGTTATATGGCGTTCATGGGATGTTATCGTGAGCGTGGACAGCGCGATAACCAATCTCCTCAGATTGGTGCTGATTATAAAGATGCAATGAGCGAAGCAGGGAATTGGGGAATGTATATGTATATGCAAGGTGAAACTGTTCCCAAAAAAGAAAATCATGTTGCATTGAGCACAGATAAAAAAGACCAGTGGGGAATTCCTTTGCTTGCAACGAATGTTGGTTATGATGATAATGATGAAAAATTATTGAAAGATTTTTTAACACAGGCGAGTGAAATGCTTGATAATGGCGGTATTAAAAATATTAAGCAATACGATAATCACTGGGCGCCAGGAAGAGACATTCATGAAATGGGTGGATGCAGAATGGGGAAAGATCCAAATACTTCTTTATTGAACAAATGGAATCAATTTCACCATTGCAAAAATGTTTTTGTGACTGATGGTGCATGCATGACAAGCACTGCAAATCAAAGCCCATCCATTTTATACATGGCATTAACAGCAAGAGCGGCGAACTATGCAGTTGACGAATTGAAGAAAGGAAATTTGTGATGTGCGGATGAAAAATTAATAATTGATAATTAAGAATTAATAATGAAAGTCCGATTGAAGGAAATCGTACATCCAACAACTTAAATCGTACATCCTGATGCCTGATACTTTAAACATCAACAACAAAGCAACAACACAAAACACATACGATGCAATTGTAGTCGGATCTGGCATAAGCGGTGGCTGGGCTGCGAAAGAATTATGCGAAAAAGGATTGAAAACTTTAGTGCTTGAACGGGGAAGAAATGTGGAGCATATTAAAGATTACCCAACTGCAACCAAAGCGCCATGGGAATTTGAGCACAGAGGCGAGATCACTGAACAGATGCGCAAAGAACAACATGTGCAGGTGCGTGGCTTTTGCAATGAAACGAACAAGCATTTTTTTGTTAATGATATAGAGCATCCGTACACGCAGGTGAAACCTTATGATTGGATTCGCGGTTATCATGTGGGCGGAAGAAGTTTGATGTGGGGCAGGCAATGTTATCGTTGGAGCGATATTGATTTTACTGCTAATGCAAAAGATGGTCATGGCGTGGATTGGCCAATTCGTTACAAAGACATTGAGCCATGGTATAGTTATGTAGAAAAATATGTAGGCATTAGTGGATCAAAAGAAGGATTGCCGCAATTGCCCGATGGAGATTTTCTTCCACCCATGGAAATGAACTGTCTTGAAAAACATGTTGCAGAAAGAATTAAAACAAACTTTGCTGATGGCCGAAGAATGATCATAGGCCGTGTCGCTAATCTCACCAAAGGTTTAAATGGGCGAGGCCCCTGCCAATACAGAAACCACTGCGACCGTGGTTGTCCATTCACAGGATATTTCAGCAGCAATGGTGTCACTTTGCCTTCGGCGAAAGCAACGGGCAACCTCACGCTACGACCTTTTTCAATAGTTGTGGATGTGATTTATGATAAAGAAAGAAAAAAAGCAAAAGGCATCCGAATTATTGATGCAGAAACAATGAAGACAGAAGAATTTTATGCAAAGATTATTTTTCTGAACGCATCAACAATTGGCACAACATCCATTTTATTGAATTCAAAATCAGATGCACACCCGAACGGTTTAGGCAACAGCAGCGATCAGGTTGGTCGCAATTTAATGGACCATCATTATCATGTCGGAGCAAGTGCAACGTACGATGGATTCAAAGACAGCTACACTTATGGCAGAAGAGCAAACGGTATATATGTGCCACGCTTCAGAAATATCAGTGATTCGACAAAACAAAAAGATTATCTCCGAGGTTTCGGTTATCAAGGTGGTGCCTATCGCGGCAAAGTAAGTGAGCTGGAAGGTATTGGAGAATCATTGAAAGAGCAATTAACTGAGCCTGGCGATTGGGGCTTTTGGATTGGTGGCTGGGGTGAACAATTGCCCGATCCAAACAACAGAGTTACATTAAGCAAAGACAAAAAAGATAAATGGGGATTGCCATTGCTGGATGTGGATGCAGAATGGAAATCAAATGAACTTGCGATGCGCAAAGACATGATGAATAGTGCAGCAGAAATGCTCGAGAAATCAGGTTGTAAAAACATCGCCACATTTGATGACCCACATGCAAATCCGGGATTGTGCATTCATGAAATGGGCACAGCCAGAATGGGCAAAGATGTAAAGACATCTGTGCTGAATGAACACAATCAGATATGGGAATGCAAAAATGTTTTTATTACAGATGGCTCATGCATGGCGTCAAGTGCATGCCAAAACCCATCGGTAACTTATATGGCATTAACAGCAAGAGCCGCAGATTATGCAGTGGGTGAACTGAAGAAAGGGAGTTTGTAATGTGCGGATGAAAAATTAATAATTGATAATAAAGAATTAATAATGAAAGTTCGATTGAAAGAAATCGTACATCTAACATCTTAAATCGTAAATCCTGATGCCAGATTCATTAAACATTAATAACAAAGCAGCAGCTCAAAATACTTTTGATG
>DATGIX010000101.1:0-40921 GCA_035295505.1 Puia sp.
AACACAAAATCATTTCTGTTTTTATAAAAAGGAAAATAAATGAATGAGCAAACAAGCACCGTGGCAACAACGATATAACTTATATAATCTGTTCTTATTTGATTCATTTTGCTGCCAACAAGTTCAATCAATTTCTTTATAAGGAACATAAAGCCCAATCCAAAAAACAGAGATTGAAGTGCTTTCAAATAAAAGAAATAATGAAAAGAAGGAACAGTTCCCGGCAGCTTGATATGAAATTTATTATGCATCGTTGCAACAAAAGTTGAATACATATACATCAGCACAGAAAAAATGAGCCAACTGAAAATGATCCTTCTTATTAATGCATGTTGAAAATTTTTATAGAACCAGATGAAGCCGATACAGGCAACAACAAACGAAACAGAAAGATTCGCTTTTATCATCGCTTTGAAATTGCTCAGGATAAAAATCCCTTCCGTATATTCAAAAGTTGCACGGTTTACTAAATGAAGATGATATTTCCCTACCACATAATATAACAATGGCATAGCAGCTATGATGAAAAATACAAAAGCAACTATTCCTTGCACAAGATATTTTCTCAGCAATAAATAATCTTTCTTTTTGAATGATCTCAGTATCTTTTGCGACTGAACTGAAATCATTATCAAAATAATTAATAAAGCAGGAGCTGTATGCCCAAGAAAGCTGATACCGATAAAAGTACCAAGCAACACGAACCAGACGTATTTTTCTGCTGAAAATGCTTTATAGCATAAAATGATATTCAGGTAAAAAAGAAACTGCGTGAAGCAAACAGGATAGAGCCATGGCGTGAACGTTGCCGCGCCCCAGCCAAGAATATTCCCCGATGCTAAAAATAAAAAAGAAAGCAGTGCAGCCAACGCTACATCAAAACCAAACAGAGAAATGGCCATGATAAAAAAACAGACGGGAGCTAAAATATTAATATAAGCCCCGGCTCTTGTTACCACAATATTCAGCGGAAGAGAAGATGCTTTAGCGATCATTGCTTCTACTGAAAAGAGCAAAGGGTTATACCATAAATATTCGCCTTTGTAATTGGGATCTGCGCCATAATGCCCGTTTAAGGTTCCCTGAACGAAGCCGATATCCCTGTCAAAATCAGGATCTGATGCCCATTGCAGGTCATGCGTTGTTTGATAGCATTGATAAAAAGCCATTGACAACATGATTGCGAATGCTGCAATAAAAAATATTTTATTTGCTTTTTTTGGCGGGGCGATGGAAGCCATACAAGGGTTAATTCTTTTGCTTTTCGTTTATTGCATTTCAAAAACGAAATGAACCCACGAAAAGTGTATGGATTTCGAGATAATGCCATTTTTAATGCCCACCAAGCTGAACTTTCACAGGGCCTGAAGCGCCTTTCACTTTATAGCCTGACCAGCCATACCATGCAACGATGACAAAACAAATTAAAGGGACAACATATCCATATTGGATATTATTTGTTCTATCAGCAATGATACCTAACAATGGCGGCAAGACTGCACCTCCGACAATTGACATAATAATCAGGCTTGCACCCATCTTTGTTTCATGTCCCAAATCATGAATGCCTAAAGCGAATATTGTCGGGAACATAATCGACATAAAAAACCCAATGGCAATTAATGCATAAACAGTTATTATACCTGTACTGAAAACTGCAATCAGCGAGAGAAAGATATTTAATACTGCATATAAAGTTAGAAGTCGTGCTGGTGCGATATATTTCATAACAAAAGTGCCGATAAACCTGCCACCCATAAACGCTATCCCATAGCCAAGACCAAGATAGCTTGCTGCTGTTTTTTCATCAAGACCTGCAGACCTTGTAGCAAGGTTGATAAAGAAACTCGTTACACAGACTTGCGCACCGACATAAAAAAATTGTGCAATTACAGCGCCTGATAAATGTTTGTGCCTGAGGGTATGCAACAATCCTTTTCTTTCTGATTTTTCTTCTTTAATGTCAGGCAGTTTTACCAAATAAAACAATAAAGCAACGAGCAATATCACTACACCAATAACCACATAAGGCATTTTTACACTGTTTGCTTCTGACTGCAGGTAAATATTTCTTGCACTGTCGGTCATGCTGTTCAATTCTGCATCAGAAAAATGTTTGCCCGATAAAATAAATTTTCCTCCAATCAAGGGAGCTACTGCAACAGAAAGCCCATTAAAAGATTGAGCCAGGTTCAATCGCTGTGTGGCAGTTTCCGGAGAGCCAAGTACAGTGGCATAAGGATTTGCGGCTGTTTCAAGAATAGCCAAACCACATGCAATAATAAATAAGGCTGCAAGAAAAAAAGAATATTCACGTGTATTTGCAGCAGGCACAAATAAAAATGAACCCGTAGCAAAAAATAATAAACCAATTATAATTCCGGCTCTGAAACCTAGTCTCTCCATGATCATACCTGCAGGAATTGCCATAACAAAATATCCAATAAAAACAGCTGAATCAACCAAAGACGACTGCAAAGTATTTAACCTGAACGCTTTTCTTAAATGCGGTATAAGTATTGGATCCAAGTTATGTATGAGCCCCCAGAAAAAAAACAGAGAAGTAATAAGAATAAGCGGAACGAGATATTTATTTTTCGCCATGGCAATCGTGTTTTGGAAACTTTCAGGGAATGAAAACGAATAACAATCATTGAAAATAAGAAATTCCTGCAATTAAGAGAGTGAAATATTATCAGGCAAATTTCCTAACGCTCATGCATAAACGAAAACAGAACTGATCACGGGTCCAGCGCCCCGTCAAGGATATTGATTTTTGAAATAAAGTCCATGCATTTTTTAATATATATATCTGCAGGAATTGATTGCTTCACGCAAGGCACGTCATTCAATAACCTTGTATTATCAAATGCCTGACCCAGCTCCATAAATTCAAGATAAGGAGCAAGTCCCGCAAGCAGTATCCGCACAGCACCTGGGTCGGTAAATTCCTCGTTCCAATAATCAAGATAAAGACCAAAGTTAAAAAGCTCGCTATCCGGTTTTAGCCGGCTTTTTGCCCATAATTTTATCTGGCTGAGCAATGATTTATGAGTGAAATGAAAAGGAGGAAGCTCATGAAAATATTCCGCCAGCGAAATAGAAAGTTTGTGCGCCGATGTTGCTCCCTGCAAACCGGAAGAGATGTGATACACTTTATGATTTCTTTTTGCAAGGAGCAATTGAATGATGGATTCAGCAGCATAGTCAACAGGGATCATATCAAGCATCGCATGCTCATTCACGGGAATCAACCGCAACTGATTGATGGTAGCAACAGCCCACAATATCACAGGAGATCTTGGCATCAGATCTCTGCTGTCACCCATGATGATGGAAGGCCTTGCGATCAGGATTTTTTCCTGTGGGATATGTTTATCAAGCAACAGTTCGCCTTGCATTTTTGTATAAGTATATCTTACTAAGTGCTGTGCCTGGATGTTTGGAGATTCTTCTTCTCGCACAGATCTATGTGTGATATCAGTTCCGCAAATGGTTGCTGTGCCGATATACAAAAATGTTTGCAGATGCGGCAATTGCTTTGCCCATAATAATAATTTTTCAAAGCCTGCGATATTCACCTGCTCGAGCATGTCGTCATATATCCGAGAAAAGGAAGTATTGGCGGCTGAGTGAATGATCACATCCGTATCATTGAGCATTTTATTTGCCTGCAATGATTCTGTGAGATGAGGATCAAAAAGATTGCCGGCTATTGGAATGATTTTATTTTCATCAAGAAAATCATCATGCACCGAAAAAACTTTTCTTAGACGGGCAAGTGTGTGTTGTTCGCTATTAGGTCTTATGAAACAATAAATTTTATCTACATCCTTTCTTTTGGAAAGGCTCACGAGCAATTCCCCTCCTAAAAAACCAGTTGAACCTGTCAAAAAAATATTCATATAAGTTTAGTCTAAAAGCTCAAGCCCGAGTATGCCAAGAATAATCAGTGAGATCGATAAAATCTTCACAATGGAAACAGGCTCTTTAAAAAACACCATCCCGATAATGGCAATCAAAGCTGTTCCCACACTTGCCCATATTGCATAAGCGATGCTCACCTGCATTTTCTCAAGTACAAACACAAGTGTGGCGAGGCTGATGCCATAAAACACAAAAACCAAAACAGAAGGCACCAGTTTTGTGAAGCCTTCGGCATATTTCATGCATATTGTTCCGAGCACTTCGAATAAAATGCCCGTGGCAAGTATTACCCATTTCATAGCTTAAAAAATTGTAAGGTTAATTCTATCAAAGATGCAGTCAGGAGAAGTGCGGCAATGTATGAATTTTTAAACTATCAGCAATTGCTACATATAGCTGATTTTATTTATGATCTTCTCGTGGATACGCAGAAAACATGCATGCGTTGCCTTCAGCAAAACTATCTTTGTATTAACAAATTTCTCATTGAACTTCAGCAACACTTGAAAAAAATCTTACATAAAATATTTTCAAAGAGCGAAAAGAATATTCCTAATGCAAATGAAATTTTGATTTGGCCTCATGAAACTTCAGATACAAGCAAAGAAAAATCAGTTCGCAAGATCGGACTTCAGGTAATATCTAACATTCATCATCCTTCAATTATTCCATATCTGCCTTCGCCACAAACTGCAACAGGCGCGGCTTTGATAATAGCTCCCGGTGGCAGCCATCGCGAACTTTGGATCGAGCATGAAGGTTATAATGTGGCTCAATGGTTTTCCGAACATGGCATTTCATCATTCGTGCTCAAGTATCGGCTCGCAAAAGAATTTGGCTCGCCATATTCTATGCTCAAACATTCACTCGCAGACATGCAACAGGCCATCAGGTTGGTGAGGCATCATTCGAAAGAATGGAATATTGATCCGTTGCACATCGGAGTGATGGGCTTTTCTGCAGGTGGTGAGCTTGCGGGACTTGCTGCGGAAAATTTTGATGAAGGAAACAAAAATGCTGAAGATAAAATTCTGCATGAAAGCTCCCGCCCTGATTTTCAGGCGTTGATTTACCCTTCTGATGCAAAGAAATTCAAACCCTCAAAAAATTCGCCGCCATTATTTTTATTAGCAGGAGAAAATGACAGAGCGATCGCAAAAAATATAACTTCAATGCATTCGCTTTATAAAGAAGCAGGCATTTCGACAGAATTGCTTATTTATGAAAATGAAGACCACGGTTTCGGCATCCAAAAAAATAACAGTGCATCCATTTCAAAATGGCCTGAAGTTTTTATGAAATGGCTGTTAGCAAATAGTTTTATATAAATTAGTTTGATCAGGGAGTTTATGAATCGAAAATATCGCATTCATTCATTCATAATAAATTTTAATGAAGCTTATCATTATGGTAGAAATGTTTAAGGTTCTTGGTTATCTTGCAACCCGCTAATTGCTGTTTCATGAAGAGATTTTTTAATATCATTATCATTTTATTTTTATTTTCCTCATCTCTGTTCGCGCAAAAAAATAATGGCATTATCAAAGGCAAAATATTTGCCGCAGATAGCAGCGTTGCTTATGTGACTGTTGAATTAAAAAACTTAAAAAAGATCACCGCGACTGATAACAACGGAAATTTTCAATTTCAAAACCTGCCTTCGCTGAGCGACACACTGATCATTTCTTCCATTGAATCAAAAAAACATTTTTTGCCTGTCGCCATTGAAAAAAACAATGTTCTGGATTTGGGCAATATTTATTTGTCGTTCAATATCGGTCAGTTGCCTGATGTTGAAATCACTGGCCGCGTGCTGCGTTCCTACAAAAGTGACTATTCTTATTTCGCCACTAAAATGCAAACTCCTGTTATTGATATCCCGCAATCTGTTTCTGCCATCACAAAGGAACTGATAAAAGATAAAATGGAGTTCACCGTCAAAGAAGCTGTCGATGGAGCTGCCGGCGTGAACCAATATTCAGGGTTTGATGAATATGCTATCAGAGGTTTTAAAGCAGAGAATGCAAAACTGATTAACGGATTGCGGGGTTATGCAACTACCTACACCAGCACGATGCTCGTGAATATTGAAAGAATTGAAGTGATGAAAGGCCCTTCATCGGCATTATATGGCAATTGCGATCCCGGTGGCACGATCAATATGGTGACAAAAAAACCGCTTGAAAAAACAAATGGAGAAATAAATCTTTCGGCAGGTTCGTGGAACCATTTTCGTGCACAAGGTGATATTACAGGCGCTTTGAATGAAAATAAAACTTTGCTTTATCGGTTCAATGCAGGTTTCGACAATACACATTCTTTTCGCGATCTGTTTTATGCTAAGTCTTACGAGCTGGCTCCTTCCTTTTCATTTATACCAAATGAAAAAATACAGTTGAATGTTGATTTTTCAGTCTCTCATATCAACACACTTCTTGATCGCGGGCAGCCAGGCTTTCAAAATGATCTTACACTGAAATCAACTCCGATCAGCCTCACTGCTTCTCAACCGGGCGACTGTCTTCACGAAACAGATATCGCATCCAACATTTCTTTTTCATATAAAATTAATAAGCACATCAGTTTCAACAGCGGTTATCTGAATTATATCACGCAACAAAATGTTGCCGAGCACGGTGTGCACAGTTACATTACCAATGATTCTGTCAACCTCTATTTCAGTAATTGGGATTATCACACCATGACCAATTCCTTCACGAATTATTTCACTTTTCATTTTAACACCGGAAAACTCAGCCATCAGCTTTTGGCGGGATATGATTATATCGTGAGCGATGTGAAGCTGAATCAAAAATATTTTGAGACTCCCGATCAGTTCGGAACAGGCAGCGGCATCGTTGGCACATTCAGCCTGAAAAATCCTCATTATGCACCAAGAGCAGTGAACACTTATAAAGCATCTGATTACAATTCCAGTGCATCAAGCGTAGATGCAACTATTTATAATACGCAAGGCATTTATGTGCAGGAACAAATCAGCATGGATAAGTGGAAATTTCTTTTGGGGTTAAGAGAAGAAATGTACAGTGCCGGCGACGATGATGATGGCCCGGTTGACAGCACTGAAGAGGATAAAGTAAATATCCTTTTGCCGCGCATTGGAGTTGTATATGAAGTCAATCCAAATTTCAGTTTGTATGCAACATACAGTAAGGGCTTTGATCCTTTTGAAGCATCTACAAGCACACAAATTTTCAACGCACCATTTAAACCCATCACCAGCCAGTTGATAGAAGCTGGCGCCAAAGCAAATTTGTTCAATAATAAATTGCTTGCAACTTTTTCAATATATCAGCTCACACTTCAGAATGTTGCCGTGAATGCAAATAATATTTCAAACCCGAACTTATACGTTCAGCAAGGTGAAGACAGGTCAAGAGGATTTGAAATAGAAGCGAACGGGAATATTCTTCCTAACCTGAGCATGTCTGTTTCCTATTCGCATTGCATTGCAAAAGTGATCAAAAGCAAAATTGATTCTCAGGTTGGCACAATGGTAGAAAATGCACCGCGCAATAGCAGCAGTAGCTGGATAAAATATATTTTTCCGAAAGGGCTGCTTAAAGGATTTGGCATTACGGCGGGATATTCACAAGTCAGCAGCCGCACCACTTTGCAACAAAACTTTATCTTGCCGTCATATTTTGTTTTGAATGCAGGGATGCGCTATGATTATAAACACATAGGCATTGCCGTTAACCTTAACAACCTCACCAATAAAACTTATTGGATGGGCGCATATAATAACGTTAACAAATGGGTTGGTTTACCACGGAATGTTATGATTAATTTGAGCTACAATTTCTAAATCAAACAATGAAAAGAATATTTTCTTTTATAACTGCTTTGAGTTTTCTGTACACAGTTTCTTTTTCACAAAAAGCAACCGTCAATAAATTACCATTTGAAAATGGGACGCTTCAAAACACAAACCCGTTCACTGTTATGCCATACAACAGGCTGATCAAATCGGCGGGAAAAGTGATTACTTTCGGAGATTCGTCAGTAGAAAATCATGCACTTGATTTAAACATCCTTCCTGATAAAAAGAATATTGTTATTGAAGACAGATATGGCATCGCTATTCTCAACATTCAGTCAAATTCAATTATAGAAAGATGGAGTTTCAGAAAAGAAGAGAAATGGAAAAACATGCTAAGCTCTTATTCTGGCATCACATCATTTGAGGTCGAACATAAAACTTTCATTGCATGGGGCGGTGTTGATTATGGAAACTCATCTTTAATGATAGCAGAATGGGATGGGAAAAAAATTGTGAATGTTTCATCCATAGATTTTAAAAAAATAATCCCCGCAGATGTTGCGTTGCCTAATCAGGTGGTGGCAAATACAGAAGATGGGATTCTTTATTTATACACAGTGCTGAATGGCAACAATCAGCTTGTGAAAATAAAATTTGATGAAAGAGAAATAGTCTGGACAGTGCCAACCGGAAATGCTCCGTATGGATTATGTATTGCCGATAAGAAAATTTATGTGACGAATTGGGCTGGTTCATTGGTAACAGACACGACAAAAGAAAATGCAGGAACACCGTGGGGAAACGTTTATACAAATCCCCGGACAGGAGCAACAGCAGAAGGCAGTTTGTCAATCATGAATACTGAAGATGGAAAATTGATGAATGAATTACAGCTTGGCCTTCACCCTACCGCTATTATAAAGAATAATAAATTTCTTTTTATCACTAATGGTAACAGTGATTATGTAAGTATTGTTGACATACAAAAAGAAAAAGTGATTGATTCCATCAGCACAGGATTATTTTCGAGAAATTATTCCTTTTACGGAAGCAGCCCCGATGCGTTGCTGATTGACGATGCCAATAATACATTATACGTCGCCAATGGAATGGATAATGCAGTTGAAGTTGTCAAGCTTAATAAAAACATTTCAGAAGGAGCTACTAACAATGCAACCATAAAAGGTTACATACCAACAGAAGCTTACCCTTCAGGCATTGCACTGATCAATCACCATTTATTTGTGACTAACCTTGAAGCAAAAGGCGCAAGAGTTTTATCGGAGAACAAAGAATTTAAAAGCAGTGATGGGAAAATAATCAGCGCATTCACGATTCATAAAGAACTCGCATCAGTGAGTGTCATTCCCATTCCAAATCAAAATGAATTGAAAGCATACACTGAAAAAGTGAAGCAACTGAATTTGTTTTATCGCACGGCATTATCTAACAGTTCTACCCGAGCTAATATTTCCCCAAAACCTTTACCTGAAAGAATTGGCGAGCCATCTTTATTTAAACATGTAATTTATATTATCAAAGAAAATAAAACCTACGATCAGGTTTTTGGAGATATCTCCAAAGGAAGAGGTGATAAAAACTTATGTATTTACGGGGATAGTGTTACTCCTAATCAACATAAGCTTGCCAATGATTTTTGTCTGCTCGACAATTATTATGCATCAGGAAAATCATCTGCTGAGGGTCATCAATGGACCGACGCAGCAATGGTTTCGGATTATATAGAAAGAAATGTGAGAGCATGGTTCCGCAGTTATCCTCATCGGCAGGAAGATGCATTGGTGTATAACAAAAACGGGTTTATATGGAATAATGCGCTCGATCATGGAAAGAAAGTTCATATCTATGGTGAAGCATGCCTGACGCATTATGATAATAAAATGAAATGGCTGGATATTTACAATGATTATATTAGCAATAAAGAATTGAAATATTATAATACATCAACGATTGCGCGTATTCGCCCGGTGATTTCACCAACATATCCTGATTGTGATAATATCAATTTTACAGACCAGATTCGTGCAGATATTTTTATTGATGACTGGAAAAAAATAGAAGCACGGGATGGAGATAATTTACCTGACCTGACTGTGCTTTCATTGCCTGTTGATCATACTGCCGGCACTTCGGAAAGTTTCCCCACTCCAAAAGCAATGGTGGCAGATAATGATCTGGCTGTCGGAAGAATCATTGAGACTATTACGCATAGCCGCTTCTGGGATTCAACTGTTATTTTTATTACCGAAGATGATTCACAATCCGGATGGGATCACATATCTTCTTACAGAACAATTTGTCAGGTGATAAGTCCTTATTCAAACTCTCGCAAAATCGTTCATACCAATTATAATCAAACTTCAATGGTGAGAACGATCGAACAAATATTGGGTATTCCGCCAATGAACGTGATTGATGCAACTGCATTACCGATGTTTGATTGCTTTGATGTTAAGAAAACTAATTATTCCTATCAGCATCTTGCTAATAACGTACCATTGAACCAAATGAACAAACCCGTTGCTCAACTAAAAGGCAAAGCAAAATATTATGCAAAGCTGTCTGCTTCAAAAGCATTTAAAGAAGTGGATGGTGGAGAAGACAACCTGATGAATAAAATACTTTGGTTTGATGCGAAAGGCAATGAGAAATATCCGCTCTCAAAATAATTTTCAGTTGATCGAACATTTCGGAACACTTATCTTATAAAAAAAATGAAGGAATTATGAATTCAAAAGCTGCTAAAGCTTTGTGATGATGCAATAGCTATTTTCAATCATGCAATAAAACTTCATAAACAATAAAGTATGAAAAGTCATTCCTTTCTCTGCATTTCATTTTTTTTGCTACTCGCTGTCACAAGCACTGCACAAAAAAATTATACCATATTATCAGTGCCCGGAATAAAAGAATATGCGCATATTGATACAAAAGGCAAGAGTGTTCTTGCAAGCGGTAGATATGTTACGCCCGCAGGAACAACCATACGAATCACACATGATCCTTTTGGAATGGCAGTTTCTCCTGATGGAAAAAAAACAGTTACGATTCACAACGGAGTTTTCACGATCATAGATAATTCAACATTGGAAAACATTCGTGTGCCAAGCTATGACGGAAAAATTGTTTCTCCATTTTCAAATGGTTCATTTCTTGGCGTGGCATTCGCTGCTGATTCAAAAACAGTTTATTTAAGCGGTGGAGATAACGGTGCAGTGATTGTGTATGATATTGAAAAAATGCAGCGGCTTGATTCTATTTCACTAAATGGAAAAACTGATTCTGCAGAATATGATGACAGTTTTACTTCCGATCTTTTATTAAATGATAATAATGAACTCCTGGTCTTGGACAGAGGCAATTTCAGGTTGGTGCGAATTGATCTTGCTACAAAAAAAATTACAGCATCTATTAAAACGGGCAGGCAGCCATTCGGACTTTCTATCAGCCCTGATAAAAAAACTGCTTTTGTAGCAAATGTCGGCATGTATGATTATCCATTAATGCCAGATATCACAGAAAAAAATTATGACACGATGTTGTTGCCGTGGCATCCTTATGGCAATGGCACGAAAGAATCTATTGAAGGCACTACTTTCAACGGAAGAAAAGTGCCTGGTCTTGGAAGCCCAAATGCAGCAGAAGCAATGAGCGTTTATGCAATTGATCTTTCGACCAATAAAGTGACAGATAGATTCAAAACGGGTTATCAAATCGGTGAAATGGTGGAAGGCGCAGAAGTAGTTGGCGGTGCAAGCCCTAATTCATTGGCTGTTGGCAATAAATATGCTTATGTTACCAATGCTACGAATGATAATATTTCGGTTATAGATTACCGTGAACATAAAATTGTAGGAGAAATATCAATCAAAGTGGACAATCTGATTGACCATTATCGCGGCTTATTGCCATTTGGCATTACGTTAAGCAAAGATGAAAAAACATTGTACGTTGCTTTGCTTGGTTTTAATGCCATTGCTGTTATTGATGTGGATTCAAAAACAACCAAAGGATTAATACCAACCGGATGGGGACCGGCAAGAGTGAAATTGAGCAACGATGAAAAAGAATTGTATGCAATAAGCTGTCGCGGTTATGGCGCAGGGCCAAATGGTGGGAAAGATTTTGTAGCGCCAGTGCAAGGCACTTATATTGGCGACATTCAGCTTGCTACTTTTCAAAAAATTTTATTACCGGACCAACAGCAGCTTGCAGCTTACACTGCACAGGCAATTGCCAACACGTTCATGAAAAAAGAAATTGCAGATGATGGAAAAAACCCGCTGCCTCCTTTGCAGAATGTGAGAAAAAGCCCTATAAAATACATCGTGTACATCACCAAAGAAAACAGGAGTTATGACGAGATGCTTGGTCAGTTAAAAAATGCCATTGGCGATTCGACCATTGCACGTTATGGAGTTGGTGTAAATATCATTCAAAAAGACAAAACACTTTATCATATCAACATTGACCCCAATCACCAGAAAATTGCAAAGCAGTTTTCTTTTTCTGATAATTATTATTGTGATAGTGACGCATCCATTCATGGTCATCATTGGATGCTTGGCGTGATACCAAATGAATGGGTAGAAACCAATTCGAGCGTTGATAAGACAGCAAAATATTTTTCAAAAGCCTCCGGAAGAAGATTTCCCGGCTCAACAGGGAGCATGGACCCTGAAGATTATGCAGAAAGAGGTGGCTTATGGGAAGCGATGGAAAGAAGCCATGTTTCATTTTATAATTTTGGCGAAGCCAATGAAACGGCACATAACAGAGAGGAATGGACAGATACTGCAACGGGCTCAGGGCATGGCGTGATCGTGCCGATTCAAAAAGCTTTATATCCAAGAACAAGTCACAACTATGCAGGCTTCAACACCAATATCCCGGATCAGTTCCGCATGCAGCAGTTCGAATCTGAATTCACTAAAATGTGGCTGAAAGGAAAAAATAAAATGCCCCAGATCATTACCATGCAGGTACCGAATGACCACACTGCATCGCCACGGCCGAATGACGGCTATCCGTTTCATCATTCTTATGTTGCTGATAATGATTTAGCGATTGGAAGAATCCTGCATTTTCTTTCAAGAACACCTTACTGGAAAAATATGTTGGTGATTATTACTGAAGATGATCCCCAAGGCGGTGTTGATCATATCGATGCTCATCGAAGTATATTAATGATGGCCGGGCCTTATGTGAAACGCGGATATGTTTCTCACACGCACGCAAACTTCGGATCGATATTGAAAACGATCTATACCATTTTGAATGTTCCATACGTGAATCAATATGATGCAACAGCTTCTTTGCTGCAGGATTTTTTTACTGATAAACCAAATTTCACTCCATACTCACTCGAGTTTCCCTCTAAAGAAGTTTTTGATCCGCAAGTTGCTATGAAGCGATATAACAGAAATATCGATTGGCGAAAAGTATTGAAAGGGCCCGAAATGGATGATGAAGATGAGCTGCGCAAAGAACATTATAAACAACAAAATTCTGTGAAGCCACAAAAAAAGGATTAACATATTTTACAGCTCAGTCATTGCCATAGATTCGGAGATATCTTACAAACAATTCCCAAATCTATGGCAATTTCATTTTTCTGAATACCATTATTGTTTTTATTTGCATTCTAATCAATGATTATGCTCTCAGGAATTGCTGATTTCAATAATGTTTTCTTCATCGGAGTTGCCGGCACAGGTATGAGCGCTATTGCACAATATCTCGCAGGCATTGGAAAGAATGTGAGTGGTTCTGACAGATATTTTCAATCGGGTGTTTTCAATGAAACAAAAGAAAAGCTAACGGAGACGGGCATCCGATGTTTTGAACAGAATGGCGAAGGCATTACTATTGATATAGATGTAGTGGTTGTATCAACGGCTGTTGAAGATACCGTGCCGGAAGTGCAAAAAGCAAAACAGCTCAATATCCCTATCATCAAACGCTCGGAATTACTTGCACTGATTGCTAAAAGCAAAAAAACAATTGCAGTTGGAGGGACATCAGGCAAAAGCACAACAAGCGCTATGTTGTTTGATATATTAGAGCATGCAGGTTTACAACCAAGTATTATCAGTGGTGCAGGATTGATAAGCATTATTAAAGAAGGAAAAATCGGAAATGCAAAAGTTGGGAATGGAGATTGGCTCGTGATTGAAGCCGATGAAAGCGATGGATCGATTGTTCAATATGAACCTGAAATCGGGCTATTATTGAACATTGATAAAGACCATCAGGAAATTGATGAGCTGATGCAGATATTTTCTACATTCAAAAAAAACACAAAAAAAATTTTCATTGTTAATCAATCCAACTCACTCGCAAAAAAGCTTTCACAAAATATCAAACAGGATTTTTCAGTTGATGAAAAATCCGGTGCTGGTTATATAGCATCAGGTTTTAAACAAAATGAGCTAACGATTTCATTCAACATTAATGGAACGGATTTTCATTTGAACACGGTCGGCAGGCATAATATGGAAAACGCTTTGGCTGCAACTGCTGTTGCCAATCAGCTCGAGGTTGATCTTAAAATTTGCGCAGATGCACTTCAACATTATGAAGGCATTTATCGCCGGCATCAGGTGCTCGGCAACAAAAATGGTGTCTGGCTTATTGATGATTATGCACATAACCCTGCGAAATGCGCCGCATCTATCGAGGCTTGCCAGAGCATCGCACCAAAAGTGATTGCATGGTTTCAGCCGCATGGCTATGGACCGACAAGGTTTTTGAGAAATGATTTTGTAAGTGAAATTGCCCGCGTACTTCGATCTGAAGATGAAATCTGGATGAGTGAAATTTTTTACTCCGGTGGAACTGCTACAAAAAATATTTCTGCAAATGACTTGATCAATGATTTGAAAGCAATCGGCAAGCCTGCGTTTTTTGTTGAGAACAGAAATAATTTAGTGAACGTTATTCGCTCACATTTAACTGAGAATTGTGTTTTATTACTAATGGGAGCAAGAGATCCCTCACTGGAACAATTTGCAAAACAGGTCTGGGAAGAATTGTAAAAGAATTTTTTCTATTGAATCTCTGCAATTTTATTTTTAGGATTTCTTGCTAAACTAATGTCAATAAGATTTTGCTCAAGTAATTTATTCAAAGCCTTTGTTGAATCATTTTCCGAATTCACCAAATCATGAAGCGTGATTTTATCCAGCAACTGGTCAACAGTGAACTGAATCATTTGCCAGAGAGAGCGTGCAGAACAATCGACAGAGTTTGTACATAATCTTAATGCGCCTGCATGCGTTCCGCAGAAAGATGCATCGAACAATGCGCCACCTAATACTTTCAGCACATCATTGATAATTATTTTTTGAGACGGGATTGCTAACACATAACCGCCTTTATTCCCCGGAGTACTATTAATAAAACCTGCCATTCGAAGAATGCGTGTGAGCTTTGCAATATAATGGCTGCTCAATCCTTCAGTTTCGCTCAATTGCGGGATGCTCATGCCTTCTGCATCTTTGCAAGCTGCGATGCGAATCAAAATGCGCAAACCATATTCTTCCTGTGCAGTGATTTTCATAATGAATAATTTTATTTTACATCATCCCTAATTCTAATTGGGCGGCTTCGCTCATCATGCTTTTTTCCCATTTCGGCGTCCACGTGATGGCAACATGAACATCATTCACTCCTTCAATCTCTCTCACTTTCTGGTCCACTTCAACGGGTATGGTTTGTGCCGCCGGACAACTTGGTGCAGTTAACGTCATAACTATTTGCACATTGTTAATGGGCAAAATATTTATTTCATAAATAAGCCCAAGCTCATAAATGCTCACCGGAATTTCCGGGTCAAAAATGCCTTGTAGTTTTTCTATTACTTTTTCTTTTAATTCTTCTTCATTCATCATAAAAGAATTCGATTATGATTGAGCCTTTGCTTTA
The DNA here is from genome assembly GCA_035295505.1 of Puia sp. Taxonomy (GTDB): domain Bacteria; phylum Bacteroidota; class Bacteroidia; order Chitinophagales; family Chitinophagaceae; genus Puia. Next base: position 15,659 of record DATGIX010000101.1, read on the forward strand.
TAAGCCAAAGCATCTTTTTTCATTCTTTCCACCATCGATAAAAAGCCGTTACTCCTTCTTTGCGTAATAAAACTATTTAATTGAACCCGAGACATAAAGTCATTCAAATTAAATTTTATTACTTCATCAAAACTATGGTTAGATAATATTCTGATAAGAATACTTATCAATCCTTTTGTTATGTCAGAGTCGCTATCAGCCTCAAAAAAAATTTTGTTTCCTTCAGCATGGCTAATCAGCCAAACTTGGCTTTGACAGCCTCTAATTTTGTTTTCATCAATTTTATATTTTGCATCTAACGGATTCAGTTTTTCACCCAGGTCCATTAAATAAAAATTCTTGTCGTTGCCCGATTCAAATAAAGAAAAGTCATCAATAATTTCCTGCTCTATATCTTCAATGCTTGCCACTTCGCTCATCGTTTTCTTTTTAGGATTTTTTCAAGCGTTGAAATAAGTTCATCAACTTCTTCTTTAGTATTATACATAGCAAATGAAGCGCGAATTGTTCCCGGAATACCAAAACGGTTCATCAGCGGCTGACAACAATGATGACCAGTCCGAACAGCGATACCGAAACCATCCAACAAAACACCTAAATCATACGCCGATTTGCCTTCCACTATAAATGAAACAACACTTGTTTTATGTTTTGCTGTTCCAATCAAACGAACTCCATCAATCTTGCTTAGTTTTTCCATCGCATATTTCGTGAGCGCCTCTTCATGTTTGCGAATATTGTCTTTCCCAATTTCATTCACAAAATCAATCGCTGCTTTAAATGCAACTGTGTCTCCAATATTCGGAGTGCCTGCTTCAAACTTATATGGCAATTCGTTATAAGTAGTTTTATCGTATGTTACTTCCTTAATCATTTCGCCACCGCCCATATACGGCGGCATTTCTTCCAGCAATTCTTTTTTGCCGTACAAAACACCGACACCTGTCGGCCCATAAATTTTATGGCTTGACAAAACAAAAAAATCACAGTTCATATCCTGCACATCAATATTCAAATGAACAGAAGATTGTGCGCCGTCAACCATCACAATAATATTATGACGGTGTGCAATATCAATGATTTCTTTTACAGGATTGATTGTTCCGAGTGAGTTTGACGCATGAACAATAGAAACTAATTTTGTTTTTGGTGTAATGAGCTTTTCAAATTCATTCATCAGCAGTTCACCATTATCATCAATCGGAATTATTTTCAGCTTTGCCTTCTTTTCTGAACAGAGCATATGCCACGGAACAATATTGGAATGATGTTCCATACCTGAGATAATGATCTCATCACCTTCTTTAATATTTTGTCTGCCCCATGTTGATGCAACGAGATTGATGCCTTCCGTTACGCCATGTGTAAAAATAATTTCTTCGCGGCAACGCGCATTAATAAATTCTTTTGCAGTATCACGCGTTCTTTCAAAAGCTGCAGTGGCTTCTTCTGCTAGTGTGTGAATGCCGCGATGAATATTCGCATTGTATTCAGAATAATAATTCACTAATGCATCAATAACAACCTGTGGCTTTTGCGCAGTAGCTGCATTATCAAAATACACTAGTGGCTTTCCGTTCACTTCACGGCTTAATATCGGGAACTGCTCACGAATCGCATATACATCAAAAGTATTTTGTATGGCTGTATGTTCTATCATACACTAATTATTAAGAATTGAAACTAATTAGCGCTCATTGCACTAATTAGCGTATTAATTTTCGAGCCTTTCTGCAATCAGCTTTTCAATGTAAGTCTTTATAGGAGCAGGTTTAACATGCTCTAATATATCTGTTGCAAATGCCCGCACTAATAACGCATGTGCCGTTTTTTCACTGATGCCTCTTGATTGCAAATAGAACAAAGCTTCTTCATCCAACTGCCCAACAGTACAGCCGTGAGAACATTTCACATCATCAGCAAAAATTTCCAATTGCGGTTTTGTGTTCACGCTTGCATTATCGGAAAGCAAAACATTTTTATTGGATTGATATGCATTTGTTTTTTGCGCCGGTTGTCTCACAAATATTTTTCCGTTGAACACACCTGATGAATCATCATTCATCACGCCTTTATACAACTCATTGCTGAAACAATTGGGTTTCACATTATCAACCACGGTGTGATTATCGATGTGGCTTTTCCCTTTCTGAAAATATAATCCGTACAAATGCGCCTCACAACGTTCGGCTTCCAGCACGATATTGAGATTATTGCGCACAATTCCACCATTGAGTGAAATAGTAACTGTATGCACATAACTTTTTCCTACTTGTCGAATATGCGTAGTGCTCACCTGATTTGCATGAGCCGCATCGTTTTGAATTTTATAATATTCAACCAGTGCATTTTCTTCGACAGCAATTTCCATCACCTGATTGGTGAAGCTTTCTGAATCACCAATCGTAACATAAGTTTCTATTAATTGAACTTGCGCATTTTCACCCACATGCACTAAACTGCGCGGTTGAGCAAAAATATTTTCTATTCTTGCATCAGTAATATTATAAATGTAAATCGGATGCTCGGTGATTTTTCCTTTTGAGATATGAATAAAAACACCGCCACTTACAAAAGCTGTATTCAGCGCATTAATCCCATCTTTCAAATAATCGCTGCTATGACCGAAATGAGCAGCTACAATTTCTTTGTATTCATTAGTTGCGGCTTCTTCCAAAGGCAACGCAACCAATTCTTTTGAAATAATCTTCGAAAGCTCAGCAGAAAAAATGCCATTCACAAAAATCAATTCGTTAGCTTCTTTATGACCTGGCAGGCGAATCGAATCAATATCAGTTGCAGAAAGTGATGTTGATGAATGAACAGGAAACTGATATTCTTTATTGAATAATCCGCTGATGCGAGTGTATTTCCATTCTTCATGCTTAACTGTGGGAATTCCAAACTTCGCGAAATCATTAAATGCTTTTTCACGAACAGATGACAATCCTTTTTTTTCTTTCGCAGATTGCAATTGCTCAAAATGTTCTTTATAATATTCTAGCGAATTCATTTTTTAATTTTTGGTTCATCGGGTCACCGGGTTGAAACCCGGAGCTAGTCGAAATGCCTGATTATTCATTATGCCTCTTGTTCAACATCCACTTCGTTCTTAATAAAATCATAACCTCTTTCTTCCAGTTCAAGCGCCAGTTCTTTGGTTCCTGATTTCACAATTCTACCATTGTATAACACATGCACAAAATCCGGGACGATATAATCCAATAATCTTTGATAATGCGTTACTACGAGAACTGCATTATCTTTATTTCTTAATTTATTAACGCCGTTCGAAACAATCCTTATTGCGTCAATATCAAGACCGGAATCTGTTTCATCAAGTATCGCCAGTTTCGGTTCCAGCATCGCCATCTGAAAAATTTCATTTCTTTTTTTCTCTCCGCCGGAAAAACCTTCATTCAAAGGCCGGCTCAATAATGACTGGTCGATATTCATCAAAGCCATTTTCTGTTTCATCAATTTCAAAAAACTAACTGCATCCAATGGATCTTGCCCGCGATATTTGCGCACTTCATTTACAGCCGTCTTAATAAAATTCGTTGTGCTCAATCCAGGAATCTCAATCGGATATTGAAATGCAAGAAATAAGCCTTCTGCAGCTCTTGCTTCGGGTGAAAATTCTAATAAATTTTTCCCTAAAAAATCTACGGAGCCGCCTAATACTTCGTAATTCTGTTTTCCTGCAAGCACAGATGCCAATGTGCTTTTGCCCGAACCATTCGGCCCCATAATCGCATGCACTTCGCCAGCTTTTATTTCGAGGTTAATTCCTTTTAAAATTTGCCTTTCTTCAATACCCGCTTGTAAATTGTGAATGTTCAACATGATTTAATCTGTATTTTAATTTTTTCTCCGGCATAAATGCCGGAGCTAGTCGAAATTTTCAAAAATGTTTTTTTCATTCGCACATTATCACATCTTCAAATCCGCACATTAACCTACACTTCCTTCTAAACTAATTGCCAATAATTTTTGTGCTTCCACTGCAAATTCCATCGGCAACTGGTTCATTACTTCTTTTGCAAATCCGTTTACAATCAATGCCACGGCAGTTTCTGTGTCAATGCCTCTTTGGTTGCAATAAAAAATCTGGTCTTCGCCAATCTTTGAAGTCGTTGCTTCATGCTCAACAAGCGCAGATTTATTTCTCACTTCTATATATGGAAAAGTATGTGCGCCACATTTATCACCAAGCAATAATGAATCGCATTGTGAAAAATTTCTGGAGTTGTTTGCTTTCCTGCTCACGTGCACCAAACCCCTATAGCTATTGTTGCTAAAGCCGGCGGAAATTCCTTTTGACACAATCCTGCTTTTTGTATTTTTTCCAAGATGCTGCATCTTGGTTCCTGTATCAGCTTGCTGATGATTATTAGTAACAGCGACAGAATAAAACTCGCCAACAGAATTATCTCCTTTCAAAATCACACTTGGATATTTCCATGTAATTGCTGAACCTGTTTCTACCTGCGTCCAGGAAATTTTTGAATTAACACCTTGACAAATTCCTCTCTTCGTCACAAAATTGTAAATGCCGCCAACTCCATTCTTATCACCGGGATACCAGTTTTGAACAGTCGAATATTTTATCTCTGCATTATCCATTGCAATCAATTCTACGACCGCTGCGTGTAGCTGATTTTCGTCACGCATTGGCGCAGTGCAGCCTTCCAGATAGCTCACATAACTTCCTTCATCGGCAACAATCAATGTTCTTTCAAACTGACCTGTATTTTCTGCATTGATCCTGAAATAAGTGGAAAGCTCCATCGGGCAGCGGACGCCTTTAGGAATATAACAAAATGAACCATCGCTGAAAACTGCCGCATTCAACGCAGCAAAATAATTATCAGTGACAGGAACAACGGTGCTCAGATATTTCTTTACCAAATCAGGATGTTCCTGAACGGCCTCGCTCATTGAACAAAAAATAATTCCCAACTCCGCTAATTGTTCTTTGAAACTTGTTCCTATAGAAATGCTGTCAATGACTGCATCCACCGCGACTCCACTCAATCGCTTTTGTTCGCTTAATGAAATCCCTAATTTGTCGAATGTTCTTTTTAACTCAGGGTCGAGTTCATCAAGACTTTTGAGGTTAACCTTTTGTTTGGGAGCTGAGTAATAAATAATATCCTGATAATTGATGGGAGGATAATTCAGGTTTGCCCATTTTGGCTCATCACTTGCCATGCGAATCCATTGGCGGTATGCTTTCAATCTCCATTCGAGCATCCATTCCGGTTCGTTCTTTTTTGCCGAAATAAAACGGACAGTATCTTCACTCAGACCTTTTGGTGCTTCGTCTGCCTCAAGCCTGGAAACAAAGCCATATTTGTAATCTGAAAGAACGGTTTTCTCAATTGTACTTAGCCCTTCATCCACATCCGCATTCCTGTGCTTATATACTTCTGGATTCATGCTGCAAAGATACGAATCAATTTATACAAAAAAGTATAAAAAGGCGATTCTTTACCTATTTCGTAAATGGAAAAGCCCGTATTTCTGATTGGCTTTAAGAAGGAAGATATTGTTTTGCAAGGGCACATTGCCCTTTTATTAATGCATTGTCTGCATCCTGATACAGAACATTACGATCGGGGCACATGATATTCAATGCTCGCTGATAGAACATAGCCAGCTTTCCACTGCTCACTAATAGAATATTCTGATGGCTTTCAGCAGCTTGTTTTAGTTCTGAACCAATCAGCAAACCGCTGAGGTAATGATAATTTTCTTCTTCTGAAAGCTTTTTAAAAAGCTGATTCGTCCTGACGTGGAATATCGAATTCAGCAAATCTGATTTCATAGAATCTTTAATCCCTGCTTCAAATGAATTGCTGTCATTTTCATTTTTAATAACGGATTTCGACAAGATGCTTTTGGTCGCTAGCAAATCAAATATTTCTCCGGTCATATAAGTTTTGAAATCAACCAACACTTTGTTTTTAACAATCACATGCTTTGAATGCGTTCCCGGAAAAATCAACAGTTGTTCATCATCATTGGTATTGCAACCCAATAACATTGTTTCCTCTCCTCGCATCACATCTTTTTCTGTTCGTAATCCTGAAACAAGCAAAATATCATGTTGAAAATTTTCATCTGCAGGAATATGTTCGACAGGCAATTTATCATCAGTAATATCAAAAGGAGTTTTTCCATAACTAATCTCTTTCATCCCGATAGATGAAGAAGCCATGCCTGAAATAACAATAGGAATGTACGATAATCCAGTTTGTGAAATTTTTTCTATTTGTGAAAACAAAAAATCTTTAAAAAATAGTTCTCTGCTCTTTTTTTGTGATTGCATCCACTCATTATTAATCGCTGCAACACCTTTCTCGTTGCTGGTTTCAATCAGAACAGATGCACTCATTGCATCCGCAAGCCTCAAACGGAATGAGCTTGTTCCCCAATCGCAGCTTAAGAATTTTTTTTGCATAACAGATTATTCGATAGTGATTCTTTCAACCTTGCCAACCAGAAATATATAGCTCATCGCTCCTGAAAAAGCAAGGATGCCGATAAAAACCAAAGCCATGGAAAAATCCCCGCCTTTCACCAGATATCCGATGATGACCGGCACCAGAATTCCCGCCAGGCCTCCGACAAAATTGAATGTGCCTCCTGTTAATCCGATTAAATTTTTGGGTGAAAGCAATGACACAAAAACCCATGTGATGGAAGCAAGCCCATTGCCAAAAAAAGCCAGCGACATAAAAAAAATAATCCATTCAGGGCTGGAAACATAGTTGGCACCTATAATTGAAACGGATAAAAGAAGACCGGCTATTATCGGTGTTTTTCTTGCTATCCCGACAGATACATTTTTCCTAACAAGATAATCAGATAAAAAACCGGAAAACAAAACACCTGCAAATGCACATAGAAATGGAACCGATGCATATACTCCAGATTTGATGAAATCCATTTTTTTAAAATCGACGAGATATTTGGGAAACCATGTCAGGAAAAAAAGCAGAGTGCCGCCAAGGCAAAACTGACCGAGATAAATTCCCCACAATTTTCTTTTAGAAAGAACTAATTGTAAATCGTGCCAGTCAAATTTATTATCTACTTCATTTTTTCTGATTAAAATACCACCTCCGCTTTCGATATGTTCTAATTCTTGCTGGTTAATTTTTTTATGCTCAAGCGGAGATCGATAAAAAAAATACCAGATAATTCCCCATATTATACCGACTATACCGGTAACAAAAAACAATCCCCGCCAACCTGCCCAGACCTGAATAAAATTGAGCACAGGGCTCAAAAAAGCAAGACCAATAAATTGCCCGGAAGTATATGTTGCAATGGCGGAAGCCCTTTCATTATCTGGGAACCAGCTTGTAACGATCCTGTTGTTCATCGGATAAGAAGGTGCTTCAAAGGCACCGATTAGCACACGCAATGCCAGCAATGAAAAAAAACTTCCGGCAAGCCCTTGCACAAAAGTGGCAAGCGACCACATAATAAGCGATATGCTGAATAAAGTGCGGATACCAAACTTGTCCGCTAATACACCACCCGGAATTTGGAGAGAAGCATAAGTCCAGGAAAAGGCAGAAAAGATATAGCCCATTTTAATTGTATCGAGATTCAGTTCTTTACTAATGAGAGAACCTGCCACAGAAATATTGCTACGGTCCATATAATTGATGACCACATTCACAAATACTGCTGCCAATATAGAATACCGGACTCTTGTTGCAGTTGCTTTATTGTTCAAGCATTGAGCATTTATTAATAAAGATGAATTACCATTCTGCCGTGCTCCCATCTTCATGATACCATAGCGGGTTTCTCCAGTTATGACCTTCTTTCGACATTTTTATCACCTGCTCTTCATTGATTTCAATTCCCAATCCCGGACCGGAAGGAATGTTGACAAAACCATTTTCATAATTGAATACAGAAGCGTTCTTCAGATAATCTAACAAATCATTCCCTTTATTATAATGAATGCCGAGACTTTGTTCCTGGATAAATGCATTGTGACAGGTAGCGTCAACCTGCAGACAGGCTGCAAGCGCAATCGGGCCAAGCGGGCAATGAGGTGCAGCCGCCACATCATAAGCTTCCGCCATTGAAATTATTTTTTTGCATTCGGTGATGCCGCCGGCATGAGATAAGTCAGGCTGAATAATATCAACATAACCCTGAGCAAGCAAATCTTTGAATTGCCACCTGCTGAACATTCTTTCTCCTGTTGCAATAGGTATTGACGTTAGTTGTGCAATTTCTTTGAGGGCCTCATTATTTTCCGGAAGAACTGGTTCTTCAATAAACATCGGATGAAATTGCTCCAGTTCTTTGGCCAGCACTTTGGCCATCGGCTTATGCAGCCTTCCATGAAAATCTATTCCTACTTCGAGTGATGAGCCGACTGCTTCACGCAATGCGGCAACACGCTGCAGCACGCGGTCAATCTTTTCGAAGCTGTCGATATATTGCATTTCATCAGTAGCATTCATCTTCACTGCAACAAATCCTTCCTGCTTTGCTTTTTTTGCAGCTTCGCCAATATCTGAAGGCCTGTCTCCTCCAATCCATGAATACACTTTCATTTTGCTTCTGGCTTTGCCTCCGATAAGCTGGTGAATCGGCGCATTAAAATATTTTCCTTTGATATCCCACAAAGCCTGATCAATTCCGGAAATAGCGCTCATTAATATTGGGCCGCCTCGATAAAACTGCCCTCTGTACATCATATTCCATAAGCCTTCAATATCCATCGGGTCTTTACCAATTAAGTTTCCCATCAACTCTTCAACAGCTGCTTTCACAGTTGCAGCTTTCCCTTCAACTATTGGCTCGCCCCAGCCAATAATATTTTGATCCGTTTGAATTTTCAGGAATAGCCAACGGGGTACAACCTGAAATAATTCATAGCTTTTAATTTTCATGATGCATTAATTATTTTTGTTTGATGCAATGCTGCAACAACATTTTCTTCTATTGATTTGTAATTTTTCGATGCTATCAATTCCTTTGTAGCAAGCCAGCTTCCTCCAACTGCGATCACATTTTTTAGCTGCAGATAAGCATTCATGTTATTTAAATTCACTCCTCCCATTGGAATGAATTTAATATTCAATTGCTGATATGGCCCGAGCATCGCTTTCAAAAATGAAATGCCACCAAGCTGTTCGGCAGGAAATATTTTTTGAACATCATATCCAAGTTCATTCGCAAGCTCCATTTCTGAAGGTGTCATCACTCCGGGAATAAAAGGAAAGTTTAATCGTTTTGCTTCAGCACAAATATTTTGGTTAAACCCGGGGCTTAATCCAAATTGAGCTCCTGCATTAATCGCTTTATGAATTTGTTCTTTGGTGAGCAATGTTCCGCCACCAACATGCATCTCCGGGAGATTTTTTCTGATAGAAGTAATTGCAAATTCAGCAGCATTAGTCCGGAAAGGGATTTCCATCACATTTAATCCTGCTTTTAATAAGGCTTCGGCAATTGGCAGCGCATCTGTATAATCATCAAAAGTGATGGCTGGAAGGATCTTTTGCTGCAAAGCTTCTTGTAATGAGAACTCACTCATATCAGTTTCAAATTATTTCTTAATCAGAACAATCCTGTTCAAGATAAATTTATTTTGATTACCGTTTGGCTTGAAGCGAAAAGAAACGGTGTTGCTAAGCGGGCTTACTACAAAATCAGAAACATCAAGCATATCAAACTGTGATACTGTATTCGAATAACCATCGAACCAATCTGTCAATTGTGATTGCCTTTTCCAGATGGAGAATTTGCAAGACTCGGGGCTTTTCACATAATCAATATACATTCTATAATTGCCTGATGGGATCTCGCTCAGCGACATTCGTATAATCGTGTTTTCTTTTACTGTATAATAAAATGTAAGCCCGTCAGTAGGGAAAGCCCATCTCGTTTCTATGCCAACATCTCCGTCAAAAGCTGCATTCAATAATTGAGGATAAAGAATCAAAGTATCTGACACATGCAGCTTTGTGTTTTCTGCTGTGGGAAATATTTTTTGCGGATTTGGTTTGCTGCAATAATAATAACTTACTGAAGTATAATCTGCCGGAACTTCATTGTTTTGAGGACCATGTTCCATTGAGTGAAATAAAGATTTCTCAAACGAAACTTTGTCTCCGATAAAAAAACGATAACCACCTGTGTGGCATAATGGAAGCGAATATGCAAGTGCACCTGATAATGGCAAGCTCATGGCACCATCCCATGTATCGAGCAAAGCATACCATCCGCCATTAAAAAAATCTTCCGAGCCGGTTCCATGCATTCTTAATTCTCCATCAACAACAGTGGAATCATCACCTTCAAAAAAGCTTGTCATCCCTGCTTTTAATCCCTGAGCCTGAAGCACGGTTCCAACAAAATGCCCTTTCCCACTCACATCGAGCATTGTGTGAGGCTGATGAACCGGAACTGGATTATTTCTTGTCCAATAGGCATAAAATTTTCCTTCTTTATCAGCATCTCTTTTTTTATCATTCAGATAAATATTGCATTGAAAACTGATGTCATTTGCTTTGCTTTCATTCTTCCTATATATCAATTCAATTTTTGCAGACTTATCAAACGGCATTGGGAAATAAGAATAATTTTTCCCTTCGTTTGAACCAATGAGCAGGCTTTTCATCGATGGTTTTCCAAATGCATAGCCAAAATAATCTGCAAGCGGACAATAAACAGCAGGAGCATTTTCATCATCCCATGTTATTCTTAAATCAATATTCTTCGCAATTTTTTCAAAATTAATGTCTAAAGAAAAATCAAAACCAAGAATTCTTCCGGCTTGTTTCGTTTCAAAAACTGTTACTGCTTCTCCAGCATGCAAAATGAGGCTTTTATTAATAGCTGAAATATTAGTTCCATCAGCATAAACATCTTTCACAGCCAAAGGAATTTTTTCCCATTTGGATGTAATGGTTAACAAAGATTGTTGTTCATCTTTATCTAACGGCAAACTAAATTTTTTAATCTTCGTGCCTGAAGGAAATAAACGATAGCCAATCTGATGAAACCTTTCTTTCTTCCCACGAAAAACAATTTTACAGGATTGATTGAACGGGATTGGCAGATAACAATAAAATCCGCCGAGCTGGTTGGCACAAAGCGGCGACACAAACGGATACACTTTTCCTGAAAATAAATCCCGGTAACAAACAGTAAAAGAAATTTTTGATGCATCATCAATATAAAAATCAAGGCTGTCGTCTGTTGGAGTCGGCGTCCAGATTCTATTAATGACACCTTTGCCTTTCACATCAAAAATCACCAGCGAGCTGTCTGCATTTCTTCTGATGAAAGAATATGTTCCTTCAAAACCATCATTGTTGCCGCCTTTTCTGTCGTACGTTGAAACTTCCGCGGAATAAGTTTGAGAAGCATAAGATGGAAGCGAAGAAATATCGTATAGGTCTTTGAGAAAATCTTTTAGTGAAAGATTTGCTGCCTGATTTGTTTTTTGTGCTTCGGCGATCTGAAAAATTAAAATTGCTGAAAGAAGAATTTTGAAAACTCTGCGCATGGCATGCTATCTTTTATGATTATCAAAGATAGCAGTCGCTGCACAATATTATTAACTAAACTGCAGCATCCTTAAAATCGGATATTCTGTTTCATCTAAATTTTCGTCTTTGCTTTCAGGGATAAATTCAACAATCAGTTTCACCGGGGTTTTTTCCTTTGCAGAAACATTTGCTTTCTTAAAATTCTGATACCCTTTTTTTCCGAATTGAAGATTCACTTGCTGCGCAGGCAATTGACCAAAACTGAAATAACCATCAGCATCAGTTGTTGCTTCTGTTGTGCCGATAATCCCAGGAGCTGATGCAGAAACCACTACTCCGCTTACAGGTTTTTTGGTGATGGCATCTGTGACATAACCATGCACGCGAACATCGACAGGTTTTCCTGTATCAGCTTTTGTAATCATGGCAACAACAAGCAGTGTTAACCCAAGCAGCAAAGTTTTTAAATGTTTCATACAACAGTTTTATAGTTGTGTAAGGGTGTTTCTAATGCTTCCGTGAATTCATTCCATGTATTCTTCACAATTTCAGCAGCAGGAAGAATTTCATGAATGTTTGCGCTCACTTGCCCGATTTCCAATTCACCTTCTTCCATTTCGCCATCAAACATTCCACGCCTCGCTCGTCCTTTTCCTAACAATTCTTTCATTTCATCTGCTGATGCTCCCCGCAATTCTGCTTCCTGTACTTGATTAAAAAAATCATTCTTTAATAATCTCACCGGTGTCAGTTTTTTCATCGCAAGCAGCGTGTCTCCCTCTTTTGCTTGCACCACTTTTTCCTTGAAATAAATGTGTGATGATGCTTCTTCACTTGCAACAAACCTGCTTCCCATCTGCACTCCTTCTGCTCCGAGAACCATTGCCGCCAGCATCTGCCTTCCTGTGGCAATTCCACCTGCTGAAATTACAGGAATTTTTACTGCTTTGCAAACCGCCGGCACCAAAACCAACGATGTCGTTTCTTCTCTCCCGTTATGCCCGCCTGCTTCAAATCCTTCCGCTACAACTGCGTCGCAGCCTGCATCTTCAGCCTTTTTGGCGAATTTGCTGCTGCTCACCACATGAACGACAATAATCCCTTTTTCTTTTAAGACGCTTGTCCATGTCGCAGGGTTACCGGCTGATGAAAAAATTATTTTTATCCCTTCTTCTATGATTATCTCAATCTGTTTTTCAATCCCGGAATAAAGCAAGGGCAGATTGACGCCAAATGGTTTCGAAGTAGCAGTTTTGCATTTTCGGATATGCTCTCTTAAGACATCGGGATTCATGCTTCCGCTGCCTATTAATCCTAATCCGCCAGCGTTGCTAACGGCACTTGCTAACCGCCATCCGCTTGCCCACACCATGCCAGCCTGAATAATTGGATAATCGATGCCAAATAATTTTGTGATGCGATTGGAAAAAGCAGGCATTGGCGAGATGAATTAGGATGGATAAAGATACAACCGCGATTTCAACCCGATTGAATTTACCCAACTGAAAATAAAGTTAAAATCAACTTACCAACTACTTAGACAGATGTTCAATAGAATTGTTGCAGTTGAAGAGCCCGCCGCGGCGGGAGGATGCTGAAGAGAGAAAAAATGTTCGTCATCCAAAAAAGAAAAACCAAAAATTAAAAGTAGATAGAAACTAATAAGAAAACTGCTAACTGGAAACTGAAGACTGGAAACTGATTCTCAGCTTTCCCCCAAATCAATCTCCGTGTTATCGCCGATGTTAAGGCTGCGGCTTTCCCCTTTCACTTCTGTGTCGCTGCCGATGAGCGAATGCGTGAGAACAATATCATTCAGATTCGCAAATGAACCGATGATAGAATCTTTTACGATGGAATAGTTCACGGTTGTCTTTTCTCCAATCGCAACGTTTGGGCCGACGATGGAATTCTTTATATCGCAGCCTGCGGCGATGCTCACAGGTTCAATAATAATCGTGTTCTCAAACTGATGCTCGGGAGAAATCGCGCTGCCGAATTTCTTCAGAAGTTTCGCGTTCGAGTCGAGCAAAGTTTCTTTCTTGCCGCAATCAAACCAGTTCTGCACTTTGAACGATTGAAATTTCGCACCATTATTAATCATGCATTCAATCGCGTCTGTCAAACTATATTCGCCATAACTCGTGAGCTGATTATTAATATTGCTGGCGAGGCAACTAAAAAGAAAAGATGTTTCTCTGATTTTGTAAATGCCAACGAGCGCCATATTTGATTTTGGAATCTGTGGCTTCTCCACCACTCTGCCAATGAGACCTTGCTCATCAATTTCAGCGACACCGAAATTTCTTGGGTCGTCGACACGCTTCACGCCGAGCAAAGAATTTGGATTGCTCAGCACAGACGGAACATCATATTCGCAAATCGTGTCTCCGAGCACAATAAAAATTTCATCATCGCCAACAATTTCTTTGGTGAGCAAAATCGCATGACCGATGCCCTGCCGTTCATTCTGATACACAAAATGCGAAGTCAGGTGCGGATATTTTTCTTTCACATAATCCTGAATTTTTTCGCCGAGATAGCCGACGATAAAAATAAATTCATGAATTCCTGCTTCTGTCAACTGGTCAACAATAATGCTCAGGATGGTTTTGCCCGCCAGCGGAATCAAGGCCTTGGGCTGTGTATATGTATGGGGGCGCAATTTGGTGCCTGCGCCTGCAACCGGAATAATCGCTTTCATGTTTTGGTATTTACGCTCACTCGCCAAAAACTACATGTTCAATAACATGTCTGTTTTACACTTAATAAAATCGCAATAAGCGAGTGAAAGTAGTGAATTTTATGATTACAACATGAGGAATTTCACGCAACGGGCGCAAAGAATGCAACGAGACAAAGAATTTTTTCTATTGATGGCTTTTTGCACATTGAAACAAATCACAAATTTTTTATCGAATGTTTTATCTTTAAGCATCATGAAAAAAATATTTTTTCTTTTTTGCTTATTCGTTTCACAGTTTTCGTTCAGTCAGGCTGTGAATAAAAGAATTGATTCATTGTTAAATAGTATTTATAAAAGTAATGAGCCAGGAATTGCTATTGCCATCCAGGAAAACGGAAAAGTAATTTTTGAAAATGGTTATGGATTGGCAAATCTTGAAACAAAAGAAAAAAATTCTCCAGCAAGCAATTTTAATATTGGCTCGCTCACCAAACAGTTCACTGCTTTTGGTATTCTGAAACTTGCATCCGCTGAACTTATTTCATTAGATGACAGTATTATTAAATTCTTTCCTCAATTCAATAAAAAAGTTGGAAGCATCATTACAATCCGTCAATTGCTCACGCATTCTTCCGGCATCATCGACCATTATGCATTTGTGGATACCAACATCGTAAAGCATGCAACAGATAAAGATGTTTTCAATGCTGTGAAAAATATCGATAGCACTTATTTTCCGCCCGGAACAAAATATCGATATAGTAATACTGCATACTGTTTGCTTGCATTGATTATCGAAAAAGTATCGGGGCTTGCTTATCCATATTTTATCAAACAAAATATTTTTTCGCTGTTGTATATGAACAATTCGCAGGTATTAAAAATAAACAACCCAATCACGAATCGGGTTCTTGGTTATGATACTTCTCAAAACAGTTTCAAAAAATTGGATGCAAGTGAATCTATTTTCTTTTCTACTCAAGGTGATGGCGGCATTTACACATCGATTAATGATTATTTGAAATGGTTTAATTCATTGCAGTCAGGATTATTATTAGACAGGCAATGGATTGAAAAAGCCCGATCGCCACAATTTCCTGTTGACGCAAAAAATAAATTGTCGTACGGATTCGGCTGGTTCATCAATGAACAAAATGAATTCAAAGAAGTGTATCACACCGGCTCGAATGGCGGCTTTCGGGCGATTGCATTTTCTATCCCTTCAAAAAATTATTTGATTATCATTTTATCAAACCGGACAGGAGTCGACTTGGAAAACATCGTACAGGAAATAAATAAAATCCTTGGTGTTGCGGGAAATTTTTACACAAAAATTGATGCGCTTGAATCTTAATCATTGCGAAGCTTTTCCAAAGCTTTGGAAAAGCTAAAATAATAATAAATAGTTCTCTTATTTTTGCGCCATGCAAAGAGATAATATAGTTTTCGATTTAATCAGAAAAGAATTAGAGCGCCAGCGCCACGGCATCGAATTGATAGCTTCAGAAAATTTCACTTCGTTACAAGTGATAGAGGCAATGGGAAGTGTGTTAACAAACAAATATGCAGAGGGCTATCCCGGAAGAAGATATTACGCAGGCTGCGAAATCGTTGACCAAACTGAGCAATTAGCGATTGACAGGCTGAAACAAGTTTTCAAATGCGATTATGCAAATGTTCAGCCACACAGCGGAGCACAAGCAAATGCAGCATTGATGCTTTCTATCTTACAACCCGGAGATAAAATTCTTGGATTGGATTTAAGCATGGGCGGCCATCTCACGCACGGCTCACCAGTAAATTTTTCTGGCAAATTATATCATCCTGTTTTTTATGGTGTGAAAAAAGAAACGGGCAGGGTTGATTATGAGATGATGGAAGAAGTGGCGAAAAAAGAAAAACCGAAATTGATTATCTGCGGGGCTTCTGCATATAGTCGCGATTGGGATTACAAAAAAATAAGAGCAATTGCAGATGAAGTCGGCGCATTTGTGATGTGCGATATGGCGCATCCTGCAGGATTGATTGCAAAAAACTTATTAAGCTCTCCGTTTGACGATTGTCATTTTGTAACATCTACTACTCACAAAACTTTGCGTGGGCCTCGTGGTGGGATTATCATGATGAAAAAAGATTTTGATAATCCTTTTGGGTTGAAAGATGTGAAAGGAAATATCCGCCCGATGAGCAATCTGATTGATATGGCTGTGTTTCCCGGAACACAAGGCGGCCCGCTGGAACACGTGATTGCCGCAAAAGCAATTGCCTTCGGAGAAATTTTAACGGACGAATTCACAACATACGCTGAGCAAATTATTAAGAATGCACAAGCAATGGCAAAAGCATTTGTTGATAAAGGTTATCAACTTATTAGCAGCGGGACTGATAATCACTTAATGCTGATTGACCTTCGCAATAAAAATATCAGCGGGAAAAAAGCAGAGCAGGCATTGGTGCAGGCTGATATTACTTTGAACAAAAACATGGTTCCTTTTGATGATAAAAGCGCATTCATCACTTCTGGTATCCGCATTGGAACACCTGCAGTGACAACACGTGGCATGAAAGAAGAGCACATGCAGTTCATCGTGAACGCAGTTGACAATGTGCTGATGAATGCAGATGACCAGACTGTGATTAAAGAAGTGAAGAAAAAGGTGAATGAGTTCATGGAGCAGTTTGTGCTGTATCCGGAACTGAGATAGTGAATTTCGTGAATGGTCAATGGTGAATCGTGAATATGAATTCATGATTTTACTAACTTCTCATTGACCATTCGCCATTGACGACAAAATCTTTCTTATGCTACAACGAAAACAAACCATCTGGCTGCTGCTTGCATTCGCATGCGGTTTTCTTACATTGAAATTTTCGTTTTTCAGTGGGCACAGATCGCTGGATTTAAACAATCCGAAAATCACTTATTTAACTGCTATAGGAAACGGTTACAATAATATCGCTATACTTATTTTAACAGTCGCAATATTTATCGCGGCGCTTATTTCAGTTTTCTTGTATAAAAACAGAAAGCTGCAATTGCGAATTGTGCTTGCAAGCCTTGTTGTTTCTCTATTAAATATTTTTTTGTATTACAGAGGCACACAAAAATTTGCCGATGGCACTTACAGCCTTACTGCAATATTTGCTTTACTAATCCCTATTTTTTTGTTACTCGCAGCGATGGGAATTTATAAAGATGAAAAGCTGGTGAAGAGCATGGATAGGTTGAGGTGAATAATTTGAAAATTTATTAATGTGCGAATTATCCTATTCGCACAACCGCACATTTTCATATCTGCATATTAAATAAATTTTCCAGTATAACTCTCCTTCACTTTTTTCAGCCCGCTCGGGATTCCCGCATACACAAGATTTCCACCGCCGTCGCCGGCTTCAGGGCCAAGGTCGATCACCCAATCCGCGGATTTGACAACATCTGTGTTATGTTCAATCACTAATATAGAATGCCCTTGTTCTATTAATGCATTAAAAGAAGTGAGCAATTTTTTGATGTCATGAAAATGAAGCCCGGTTGTAGGTTCATCGAAAATGAAAAGTATGTGACCGAGCCCTTTCCCTTTTCCAAGAAATGATGCAAGTTTCACACGCTGTGCTTCACCGCCGGATAATGTGTCGGAAGATTGCCCAAGTTTTACATAGCCTAAACCGACATCACTCAATGGTTTTATCTTGCTGATAATATCTTTTTCATCTTTGAAAAATTCAATCGATTCATCAACGCTCATTTCAAGCACATCGTAAATGCTTTTGTTTTTATAAGTCACTTCCAGCACTTCTTCCTTGAATCTTTTTCCGCCGCAGACTTCGCAGGTCAGATGCACATCAGCCAGAAACTGCATTTCTACAATTTGTTCTCCTTCGCCTTTGCAAGTATCGCAACGACCACCATCCACATTAAAAGAAAAATGTTTAGGTTGAAATCCACGCGTTTTGCTTAAAGGTTGTTTGGCATACAAATCTCTGATTTCGTCATACGCTTTTATATATGTAACCGGATTGCTTCTTGATGATTTGCCAATCGGGTTTTGGTCAACCATTTCAACCTGAGAAATATAATCCGTGTCGCCGGTGATGGCTTTGTGCAAACCCACTTTATCTCCGCTGAATTCTCCTTTCATTTTTTGCAGTGCAGGAAATAAAATCTGTTTTACCAAAGTCGTCTTTCCGCTTCCGCTCACGCCGCTTACAACACATAATATATTCAATGGGAATTCAACAGAAATGCCTTTAAGGTTATGTTGTCTTGCTCCTTCAACAGTTATCGAGCGATTCCATTTACGAATATTTTTCGGTGGCTCAATTTTAAATTCTCCTTTCAGATATTTTCCGGTGAGGCTGTCTTTATTATTAATCAGCTCATCATAATTTCCATGCGCCACAACTTCACCACCCAGATGGCTTGCTAACGGTCCCATATCAATAATATAATCCGCTTCACGCATCATCATTTCATCATGTTCAACTACAACCACAGTATTCCCTAAATCTCGGAGTTCTTTCAACACGCGTATCAATCTTTGCGTATCTCTTGAATGCAAACCAATGGAAGGTTCATCCAATATATATAATGAATTAGTGAGATTGCTTCCGAGCGAACGTGTTAATTGAATGCGTTGGCTTTCTCCACCGCTTAATGAATTTGCTAGCCGGTTTAAAGTTAGATAACCCAAACCCACATCCAACAGGGTTTGAAGCCGATGATGAATTTCTATCAAAATCCTTTTCGCCACCTGTTTATCAAAATCGCTTACTATTAATGCATCAAACCATTTTTGCAAATCAGCAACAGGCATCTCACACAGTTCGCCAGTATGCTTGTCACCCACTTTCACATACAATGCTTCTTTTCTTAAACGATAGCCATGACATTCCGGACAAGGCGTCCTTCCGCGATATCTGGAAAGCAAAACGCGATATTGTACTTTATAAAGATTCCGTTCTACCTCATCAAAAAAACCATTTATACCATATACATCACCGTTACCTTTCCATAAAGTCTCATATTGCTGCTTCGTCAAATCCATAATCGGCTTGTGAACGGGGAAATCCAGTTTCTTCGCCGCTTTTACGAACTGGTCTTTCCACCAAACCAATTTTTCTCCTTTCCATGGAGCGACGGCACCTTCGTATACACTTAACCGTTTGTCGGGGATCACCAAATCTGCATCAATGCCGAGCACCTGGCTAAAACCTTCGCAGGTCGGGCAGGCACCATAAGGATTATTAAATGAAAATAAATTGGGAACCGGTTCTTCAAACTTAATCCCATCCAATTCGAATTTATTCGAGAAATGCAATTGTGTATTATTATTTATTTCCAAAAACATTTCTCCTTCGCCTTCATAAAAAGCAGTGCCGACAGAATCAGAAATCCGGTGCAGGTCGTCTTCGTCAAAATCTTTCACGACTAACCGGTCAACTAAAATGTGAGTGGTCAGTTGTGAGTTCTGAGCCAGTTTCTTTTTTAGTTCGGTTTCATTCAATTCCAGCAAATCTTCAATTTTTACGACTTCTCTATTATTATATAAGCGTGAAAAACCTTTCTGCAATAATATATTCAGTTCTTCTTTTGAATCGCGGTTCTTATGTTGTTTGAATGGAACAAGAATCAGAACCTTATCTCCTTCTTTCAATTCTTTGATTGCATCGAGTACGTCTTTCACATCATCTTTCTTCACCTGCTTTCCTGAAACTGGGGAAATGGTTTTGCCGATTCGGGCAAACAATAATCGCAAGTAATCATAAACCTCCGTCATGCTGCCAACCGTTGAGCGTGGTGTGCGAGTCACCACTTTCTGCTCAATAGCAATCGCAGGGCAAAGACCTTTTATATAATCCACATCAGGCTTGTTCATCCGCGCCATGAACTGGCGGGCATAGGCACTAAGGCTTTCAGCATAGCGGCGCTGTCCTTCTGCGAACAATGTATCTATAGTGAGTGAGGATTTCCCTGAGCCAGAAACACCGGTTACGACAACGAGATTGTTTCGTGGAATTTCAACTGTTATATTTTTGAGGTTATGAACGCGTGCACCTTTAATAAGGATTGCATCTTTATTGGTGTTTGCTACAATACTGGTCTCTGCTTTTTTCTTTTCTTTGATTTGTGCCATTGTAATTAAAGAAACAAATGTATTTGCAAATGGTTATAAAAAATGGGCTTCCCAAAACTTGTTGAAAAGGCATTTGGAAGACTTAGGCTCAGATAAATTCTTAGATTTTATTACAATTACCTGATTCCTTGATAATGAATCCCAAAATGCCCAAAAAAAGATTTTTAAAAAAAATTTTCCCAAAATATTGTTTATTCCAAAATTTGTATATCTTTAACCCGAAATTTGTACACTATCAACTAACTAAACTCACATCGCCTATCGAGCAGTCACTTCTACATTAGAGAAAAACCAAACCCAAAAAACCATCGTTTTTTTTATTAATAAATCCAAACAACAATCCTATCACCTTCAAAAACCGTAGAAGTATTATGAAATCTTTACGTCAAAAGACCGACCACGAATTAATTCACCTATTTCGCGACGGCGATTTACAAGCTTTAGAAGCATTGGTAATACGCCACAAGGACAAACTTTACACTTCCATCCTGTTCCTCGTTAAAGACAAATATCTCGCTGAAGATATTTTTCAGGATGTGCTCATCAAGGTTATTGACACCATTCGCGGCGGACGCTACACTGAAGAAGGAAAATTCCTTCCATGGGCTATGCGCATTGCGCACAACCTTTGCGTTGACCATTTCCGTAAAGTGAAACGTACCCCGGCTATCAAGACCAGCGATGACCGCGACATTTTCGAAGTTCTGAATTTCACAGAAGAAGGCGCTGATACAAAAATGATGAAGCGCCAAAGCCACGACCGCGTTAGGCAGATGCTCGACATGCTTCCTGAAGACCAGAAAGAAGTCATCATCCTTCGTCATTACGCCGACCTGAGCTTTAAGGAAATTGCATCGCTCACAAATTGCAGCATTAACACAGCGCTCGGGCGCATGCGCTACGGGCTCATCAATCTGAGAAAGATGATGGTGGAAAAAAAGATAGCGCTCTAAGAAATTTGTTTAATAAACTTTTAACTTAGAAAGAAATACTGAAAGAGAAAATCTGCTAATTTTATTGAGTGAAAAGTCTCAAGAAAAAAATATAATTCAAGATTCCTGTTGAACCATTCAACGGGAATTTTTTTTAGCTCTTTGTCATTCTGTTTCTCCATCTGGCTTGAAACAATTGCTTGCCGCCGGAAGGTTGCAACAGAATGACGCCTAATTAAAAACCCATCGCGATTTTTTCGTGATGGGTTTTTTGTTGATAGCAATTAGCTGTTAGCATTTAGCTATTAGCAAGTCTCTTCTAACACCTAACCACTAATTGCTAACAGCTCAAAAACTCACAGCTTGCTAAGCAATTGTTTTATGCTCTATCTTTAGCAAAACCAATTTCACTGCAATGAAAAAATTTTTGCTGCTTCTAATAATTTGTTGTTCTTCATTTTTATTATCAGCACAAGAAAATATTTCCCATCCGAATATCATTATTATTTTTTCTGATGACCACGCTTATCAGGCAACAAGTGTTTACGGGAACAAAATTATTCAGACTCCAAATATCGACCGGCTTGCAAAAGAAGGCGCAGTGCTGTTGAATAATTTTGTCACCAACTCCATTTGCGGACCGAGCCGTGCTACTTTGCTCACGGGGAAATACAGCCATGTGAACGGCTACAAATTCAATGAAAGAAAATTTGATTTTAACCAGCAGGTTTTTCCGGCATTATTACAGCAAAGCGGTTATCAAACAGCATGGATTGGAAAATTACATTTAGGCAATCTGCCTTATAATGGTTTTAATGATTTCAATATCCTGCCCGACCAGGGAGAATATTATAATCCTGATTTCATCAATTATAAAAATGATACCCTCCGCCATGAAGGTTATGTCACCGACCTCATCACAAAATTTTCTGAAGACTGGCTTAATAACCGCGATACTTCAAAACCATTCTTTTTAGTAATTGGAGAAAAGGCAACCCATCGTGAATGGCTGCCTTCATTGGAAGATTTGGGAGCTTTTGACAATATCGATTTTCCATTGCCATCCACATTTTTTGATAATTATGAAAACAGGCTCGCTGCAAAAGACCAGGACATGACCATTGACAAAACAATGCGGCTAAATGAAGATTTAAAAATCCATCTCGATTTTAAAAATGATAAAGAGCTGGATGAACCATATTCCCGCTTCACTCCTGAGCAACAAAAAGTTTTTGCAGCTTATTATGACAAAATCAGCAAAGAGTTTGATGAAAAAAAGTTATCAGGAAAAGAACTCGCCAAGTGGAAATTTGAACGTTATCTGAAAGATTATTACGCCACTGCAAAATCACTTGACAGGAATATTGGAAAGATTTTAGATTATCTCGACAAAAATAATTTGTCAAAAAACACAGTCGTAATTTACGCATCCGACCAGGGATTTTATCTCGGCGAGCATGGATGGTTTGATAAAAGATTTATGTATGAAGAATCTTTGCGAAGTGCATTCATCATCCGTTATCCGGATATTATCAAGCCCGGCACAAAACTTTCGCAATTCATTTCAAACGTAGATTGGGCGCCGACTTTATTGGACATCGCTCACACAAAAATTCCTGATGACATTCAGGGAATTTCATTTCTGAAATTGCTGAACAAAAAGAAAGATATCGTTATTCCGTGGCGCAACGAAGTGTATTATCATTATTATGAATTTCCTGAGCCTCATCATGTGCATCCACATTTTGGCATACGAACAGAAAAATACAAGCTCATTTATTTTTATGAAGGAATGGGTTCCTGGGAATTGTATGATTTAACAAAAGACCCTAATGAACTGAATAATATTTATGGGAAAAAAGAAAATGAAAAAATCATTTTCAACTTGAAAACTGAACTGAAAAAATTGATGACCCAGTATAAAGATAAAGAAGCTTTGAAAATATTATCAGAGACCGATTTTTAATTATCAGGTCGCATATCTCTGATGCTCCGTACGAGCAATTGGTTGGTAGATGTTTTAAATTTGGATACCAGACGTTCCTTCGGAACGTTTGGTACATTCATTTTTATCTACCCACGAAAAGTGCCGCTGGCATTATAAAATAATTTGCTTTTCAAAATGCTTTTCAAAAAATCATTTATAATATTTCTTTCCGTCAGTAGCATTTTGCTTATTACTATTGCATGTTATTATCAAAGTAAAATTGATAATGAAAAAAATAATTGTATCGATTGCAAAACACCTGTGCATTTTGCGGTGATGGAGCAAACTCTTTCTGAAAATATTTCTGATAAAATAGGAAATGATAATGCAAAAATGGTTCTTGTCCGCGGAGGAAGTTTTGAGATGGGTTCAGATGAATTTGAAGATGCGAAACCAATCCACAAAATAACGCTTCATAATTTTTGGATGGATGAACATGAAGTGACGAATGCACAGTTCGCAAAATTTGTTGCTGCCACTCATTATAAAACAATCGCAGAAAGACCACTGAATCCCGCAGATTTCCCAGATGTACCGAAAGACAAGCTGGTTGCAGGTTCTGGCGTTTTTTCCCCGCCTCAGCACGCGGTCGCTTTAGATAATCCTTTGCAATGGTGGGAATATGTTGGCGGTGCAAACTGGAAACATCCTTATGGACCTAGCAGCAATATCAAGGGACATGAGAACGAGCCTGTGGTTAATGTTTGCTATAAGGATGCTGTGGCTTATGCAAAATGGGCAGGCAAACGTTTGCCAACCGAAGCTGAATGGGAATATGCAGCAAGAGCAGGAAAAAATTATTCAACTTATTATTGGGGAAATGAGTTGAAGCCAAATGGCAAATGGATGGCAAATATTTTTCAGGGAAATTTTCCATATCACAATACTGCAGAAGATGGCTTTGCAGGAATTGCTCCTATTAAATCATTTCCATCAAATGCTTTTGGGTTATATGATATGGAAGGAAATGTTTGGGAATGGTGCAGTGATTTTTATCGAGCTGACTATTATGAAAACAGTCCTGTAAATAATCCGCAAGGGCCAACAAGTAGCTATGACCCTGATGAACCAAATGCAATAAAACATGTCCAACGTGGCGGCTCATTTATGTGCAGCGATGAATATTGCAAGCGCTATAAGTCAGGCAGCCGCGGAAAAGGAGAAGTGAATAGTGCGAGTAATAATTTAGGATTTAGATGCGTGAGAGATGAGAAATAAGCCGTCTTATTAAATCATGAATGCAGCACTTTGTTCTATTTTGCTCTCTTCTTATGAATTTTCCAGAAAGCCATCTATGAAGAATAAGATTTTTATAACTCTTCTGATTTTCGGGACAACCTTATTTTCAACAAATATTTCTTTTGCACAATTTCCTCAGTGGACCGAGATGAAGTTATTTGCTGGTAATTGGCATGATGTAGGGTATAGCATTTATATTGACAAACATGATAATTATTATATTGCAGGGCAGCTTCAGGATCCTATTCCTGGCTCAACGCCTGCAAATTTTCAGGTGGATTGCAGAGAAGTACCAGCTCCCCGAATCGGTGAAGTTAATGGATTTGTACTTAGATATGACTCCAATAGAAATCTTACTTTACAAATAACGCTTCCAGGCAGGCCTATGGAAGTGCGAGCGGACAGTATTGGCAACATTTATGTTGTTGGACGTGTAGAATATGATTATTCATTCGATGGGATTGATACCATTTTTAATGGAGGCACAGGAGATGGCTTCATAACAAAATATAGCCCTGAAGGAAATTTATTATGGTATCGAATTGTAAAAAGTGGAGATAATGATGCTATCGTTTCAATCGACATACGCAAGGATGGAAATATCGCTATATGCGGGTATGCAAATGGAGACGCAACTTGGTTTCTTGAAAAATGGATAACGGCGCCGATTGACTTTGTTGCAACCCTTAATTCAGACGGAAGGCTTAATTGGGTGACATCCATTTCTCAAGATCTCGGAGGTGGGGCT
>DATGIX010000102.1:0-23600 GCA_035295505.1 Puia sp.
GAAGGTTATGAATAGTCAATAGTGAGTAGTCAATAGTCTATAAATATTCATTCACCATTGACTATTGACTACTCACTATTCACCAAATTTACTTAATTCCCCAACAACCCTGCTCACTGGCAAGCCCATCACATTATAAAAATCGCCTGAAATTTTTTGGATGCCGACAACGCCAATCCATTCCTGGATGGCATAAGCACCGGCTTTGTCGTAAGGCTTGTATTTGTCAACATAAAATTCAATCTGTTCTTTTGTCAAATGATGGAACCAGACTTCAGTTACATCTGCAAAAGCAATTTCTTTTTCTTTATTTGATATCACGACTCCGGTTATGACTAAATGTTTGCTGCCTGATAATCTTGATAAAATATCAATGGCATCTTCTCTGTTTTTCGGCTTGCCGATGATTTCATTTCCCAGAACAACAATGGTATCTGCTGCGATAATAATTTTGTCGTCGGAAACTTCACTCCTTACGGCAATCGATTTGTTTCTTGCAATATGTACCGGGACTTCTTCTACGGATAAATCGGAAGGATAAGATTCGTCTGTTTCTTTCACGACAATATCAAAATTGATTTCTGCCCATTGCAGCAATTGTTTTCTGCGCGGAGATTGAGAAGCGAGAATAATTTTATTCATGAAACTAAAAAGTTAAGAAAAGCAGTAATGATAAAATCCCTGTGAGCATAATTCCTTTTATCCAACTGCTTAATTGATGATAATCGGCTGTGGTATTTGCGCGGTACAAATTTCTTAAAACAAAAACCAATGGGGTGATGATTAATATGATTGAGTAGATGACCACCCACCACCATCTGTATTGCAAAACATAGAATTGCAATACAGATAAAGAAAGAATGAGCACAATCAGCCAGGTTGCTGCAAATACCTTTGAAACATTCACTCCCCAGACAATTGGCATGGTCCGGCAATGGTAAGCAGCATCTCCCTGCATATCTTCCACATCTTTTACGACTTCACGCACAAGAGAAATGATGAAAGCAAAACCCGCATATAAAACAGCGAACTTATAAATTCTGGAAAGCACCTGATGGAAGACCGGATGAACAAAAGTGTGCAATTTAAATTCACACAAATACAAAACGAGAATGACCCATGCTGTTAATAAAGAAATAATGACGTTGCCGATTAACAATTTCCTTTTGAATGTGGTACTATAAAACCAAAGCATCACAACGGTAATCACATGTGAAAAACCAACAAAAGCATTTTTGATCTTCCAACTGATATAAAAACCGATTAGCACGCCGATACCCGACAAAACCCAATGCCATATAATCGCCCATCTTCTCTTAATGATTTTTTCAACAACCAATTTGTCCGGCTTATTGACACGGTCAATATTCAAATCAAAATAATCGTTGATGATATAACCTGCTGCTGCAATCAAAATGCAAGAAAGGCAAAGCAGAAAAAAATTGAATGGGAGAAGTGTGGTTATTAATCCACTGTTGTTGAAGCCTGGAACAATAATGGCGTAATAGAATAAAATCTGAGTGAGCGCGATAAAGAAAAGATTAGGCCACCTCACAAGCCGGAAAAAAGCGCCTAATAATTTCATAAGAAAATCAGAATTATTGCTGCAAGATAAAAATAGAAATGAAATGTAGAAGGAAAACTATGTGAAAGCGCAAAGATTTAATTATTTTGATGCAACCGATGTGTCAATATCCCAATGACCGTTCAGTTTCAAAACTTTTTCAATCACATCGCGGACGCAGCCATGCCCGCCTTTAAACGGCGAAATATATCGGGCGATATGCCTGATTTCAGGTACTGCATCTGAAGGCGCACAGCTCAGTCCTGATTCCTGCATCGCTTCATAATCAGGAATATCATCACCCATAAACAAGACCTCTTTCTGTTTTAGCTTGTGTTCGCCAATATAATTCAACAGCTTTTCTTTTTTATTATCAACTTTTGTAAAGATGTCTGCAATGCCAAGCTTATTTAATCTGAGCCTGGCAGCTTCGGAATCGGCTCCTGATATGGCAATCACTTTATAGCCTTTTTTTACAGCGAGTTGCAAAGCGTATCCATCTTTTATATTCATCCTGCGGACTTGTTCCCCATTGTCAAAAATAAAAATGGTTCCGTCAGTCAGCACGCCATCAATATCAAAAACAAAAGTTGTGATGGCTTTGAAAGCAGGAAGAATGTTCATGAGCGTAATTTGCTAATGTGAAAATTTGCGGATGTGCGAATTTATTAAATCAAGTGCTGTCTTTAAAATTTATACAAATTTGCTGGCAATAATGCTTTCGGTAAATAATTGATATAACTTTTTAAGTGCAGGATATTTTTCGAGAATATCAAGATGCTTTTTAATTGTTTCATAATCTTCTCTTACAGCCGGGCCGGTTTGCATTTCAGCCGGTGCAAAAAAACTGAGTCGCGATGCTGTTTGATTAATCAATGGTAATAATAACCTGAAATCAATATTTTCTTTTTTGCAATAATCTTCAGTGAGTGCATATAAATGATTGGAGAAGTTGCTGACAATTATAGCGCCGACATGCAGTTTCAATCTTCCTTCATCATCCATCATTTTCACTTCATCAGAAATTGTTTTTGCAAAATCAAAAATCAATGTCAAATCTTCGCTTGTGTTCGCGTCCACCAACAAAGGGATTTCAGGAATATCAATATTTTCTTTTCTCAGGCTTTGCAGCGGATACAGCACGCCATAATTCTTGCTCACATTTTTCAGTACATCTTTCGAAACAGAACCTGCCGTGTGAACAACTAATTTTTTATCAAGAAATAGATGCTTATCAATTTCCATTAAAGCATCATCGGAAATGGAAATAATATATACATCTGAATCTTTATTAATTTCATCAAACGTTGAAGCATAACCGCAATTTAGCTGCTTTGCCAGATTAGCGGCATGTTCTTCGCTCCGGCTGATTATCTGAGTTATTTCATGGCCAGCTTTTGAAATTTTGTGCCCTAAAACAGTCGCAACATTTCCCGATCCGATTATTACAATCTTCATAGCTTATTTTTGCATCCGCATGAAGTTAGCACAAAAACTCGCAATCAAATATGTCAAAGCAAGGCTGAAGATGCTTTCATTGGTGTCAAAAAAGAAGGCGGCCAAAAAAGCATTGAAATTATTCAGCACTCCTATACTGAAATCGAAAACAAAAAACCCTGCTGTTTTTTCAAAGGGAGAAAAGTTGTCGTTTCATTTGGACGAGTTAATCATTCGAGGGCATCGCTGGCTACCCAAACAAATTCCTTTAAAAAGAATATTGATTTGCCATGGCTTCGAATCAAACACAAAAAAATTCAGCGCATATATTTCCGCTTTTATTAAAAAAGGATATGAAGTATTGGCTTTTGATGCGCCTGCCCATGGTGAATCCGACGGAAAACAAATTACGTTGCCATTGTATGTAAGAATGATAAAAGAAATCAATTCTAATTACGGACCTATACAATCTTTCATGGCGCATTCTTTTGGCGGATTAGCTGTTGCACATTTTCTGGAAGAAACCTCTCATGATTCAGACACGAGGCTTGTATTAATTGCTCCTGCAACCGAAACAAAAACTGCCGTAGATAAATTCTTCGGATTATTAGAACTGGATGAAGAAACAAGAAAAGAATTTGATGAGCTGATTCTTGAGAACATAGGGAAACCGCAGGAATATTTTTCTGTTCGCCGCGCCATGAAAAATATTAATGCATCAGTTCTTTGGGTTCATGATGAAGAAGATGAAATCACGCCAATCAGCGATGTGATGAATGTTGAGAAAGATAATCATCGAAACATAGAGTTCATGCTCACGAAAGGATTAGGTCATAGAAAAATTTATCGCGATGAAGCTGTGATGAGGCGGGTGGTGGAGTTTTTGTAGTTCTGAGTCGGGGGTTAAGAGTTCGGAGCAAGAACTTGCGACTCCGAACTATAGACTCTGAACTCTCAACTATTCCTTCCTTCCAGCATCGGCACAAATGAAAAATTATCGAACTCTTCTTCTTTGATAATGCCGCCTTCCTGCTTTGTCAATCGCAACATTCGCTGCACTTTTCCATCTCCAACAGGAATCACCATCTTGCCATCAACTTTTAACTGTTCAAGCAATTTTGGCGGAATCATCGGCGCGGCGGCAGTAACAATAATTTTATCGAATGGCGCATAAGTGGGCAAACCTTCGTATCCATCGCCGTAAAAAAATTTGATGTTTGGATATTTTTTCAGGAAAGGAAATGCTTTATTCAAATCAAACAAATTTTTCTGTCGCTCAATAGTAAACAATTGTACTCCCATTTCCGCCAGCACAGAAGCCTGATAAGCGCTGCCGGTACCAATCTCAAGCACTTTTTCAAAAGACTTTACTTCTAATAATTGCGATTGATAAGCTACTGTATAAGGTTGGCTGATGGTTTGATTTTCTGCAATTGGAAAAGCTCTGTCTTCATAAGCGATTTTATCAAATGCAGAATCCATAAAATAATGCCGCGGGATGTGGAGCATCGCATGCAGCACGCGCTCATCCGTAATCCCTTTTTGTTTGATGGAATCTATCAACTGTTTGCGCATTCCCTTATGCCGGTACGTATCTTCAAATATTCTCATAAGCGCTGCAAGATAAGATACAAGCGGCAGGAATCAAGGGACAAGATACAAGGGTCAAAAGGTTTCTTCTTGTGCCTTGTCCCTTGATTCTTGTATCTTATTGCTTAAATTTTTTTCCTCCATCACATTTTTCTTTTGTAATTTTTGCGTTCATTTAAAACCATTTTATATGTCACGATTGCTTAATGATGATGAAGTGAAAACATTTCACAGAGACGGGTACGTTATCGTGCCAAATTTTTTCAGCAAAGAAGAAATCAACAAGCTTTATACAACAGCTACAGGTGATGCTGTCATCAAAGAAAATGCGCTTGACCTGAACGACCAAACCGGCAAAAAAACCAAGCTCACTTTGTGGTTTACACCGGGTGATGATTTATATAGCCTGCTTATCCGCAGTAACCGCATGGTGAATTCTGTTGCAAAATTAATGGACAGTGATTCGCCTGTTTGTCATTTCCACACAAAGC
This sequence comes from Puia sp., assembly GCA_035295505.1. Lineage (GTDB taxonomy): Bacteria > Bacteroidota > Bacteroidia > Chitinophagales > Chitinophagaceae > Puia. Next base: position 5,083 of record DATGIX010000102.1, read on the forward strand.
TGATGCAGAAAGAACCGCGTGTTGGTGGTGCGTGGGAATGGCACCAGGATTATGGTTATTGGTATAAAAATCAATTTTTGTTTCCTGAACAATTAGTAAGTGTGATGATTGCGCTGACGGAAGCGCACAAACAAAATGGTTGTCTTCAAGTAATAAAAGCTTCGCATAAATTAGGAAGAGTGAACCATGGTTTTTCAGGTGAGCAAGTTGGGGCTGATATGGAAATGGTGAATCATGCATTAACCAAAATGGAATTGGTCTATGTAGAATTGCAACCTGGCGATGCATTGTTTTTTCATAGCAATTTGCTGCATCGCTCGGAAGCCAATCTTTCTGAGAAGCCGAGATGGTCAATTATTTCCTGCTATAACTCTTTATCAAATCCTGCATACAATGATGATTCGGTTGCATGGAAAAGCCCGGTGAATATTGTTGCGGATGATTTGTTGATGAAATCAGAAAGTACCGGAGCATCTCTTGCCGGAGATTTTTTGAAGAAAGAAAAAGACCCTGCATTGAAAGAAACAAAATGGGAAAAAGAAGTGAAGACAACTTAAAAGCTGTCGCTGCCTTTTCTTGGACCTGTCAGGCTTTCAAAACCTGACAGGTATTTACTAAAATCAACAAGATCCATGAAGAAAATATTTCTTCGTTCATTGCTCATCATCCTTTGCATGCTGCCTGTTTTGGCATTCGCTCATTTTTTAATTTTCCCGCAGGAAACAAGATGCATGCTCATCAGCTTTTCTTCATTTGAAAAAGATGGAAATTTATTTTGTAAACGCAATCTGTCTTTGGAAACAAAAGAGCAACTGCAGTTATTCATAAGGCAATCTCAATTGCGTGTCGGAAGTTTTTGGGGAAGCATGACCAGCCAGCCAAAATATATTTATTGCGATAATGAAGAGGACTATAATAGATATGGAGTTCCCGGTTCACCTGCATGCACACACGTAAAACTCGGGCAATATATTGTGATCAGCAAAGAAGGAATTAATCCTGATATTATTGCTCACGAAACAGAACATGCTGAATTTGAGAACAGGATTGGTTTTATGAAATATACTTTCAAAATCCCGAGATGGTTTGATGAAGGTCTTGCTATGCAGGTTGATGATAGAGATTATTATTCAGAAGATACTTTGAAAGTAAAATCAAATAATTTTTCCAATTTGCCAGATGTGAAGAGAATGAAAACAGGCGCAGAATTTGGGGCAGGAGATATTAATGCCATAATGCTGAATTACATGACAGCAAAACACGAAGTAAAAAATTGGGTAACGAAAGAAAAACTTGAGAAATTTATGAGCGATATCAGCAACGGAAAAAATTTTGATGAAGCATTTGGAAAATAAAAGTATTCTTTGCGTTCTTTGCTCTCGTTGCGTGAAATAAAAAATCAAAACTAACTGAAACATGAAAACAACAACTCGATTGAAGCTCAGCATAATGATGTTTCTTGAATATTTTGTATGGGGAGCATGGTATGTAACTATGACAACTTACATGAAAGTGAATCTCGGGGCAAGTGATGTTGAAATAGGTGCAGCTTACAGTGCACTGGCAATTGCCACCATCATTTCTCCTTTTTTTGTTGGGATGATTGCTGATAAATATTTTGCTGCACAACGAATCATGGGTGTTTTTCATATAGTTGGTGCTGCACTGCTTTTTCTTGCCATACAGGTGCATGCTAATGGTGTTTTCTACTGGATTATACTTGCATATTCACTGCTTTATATGCCAACTATTGCATTAAGCAATAGCATAGCTTTTCAACAAATGAGCGACCCGGGAAAAGAGTTTCCATGGATAAGAGTATTTGGAACTTTAGGATGGATTGCTGCCGGATTATTAATTAGCTATTTCGGGATTGAAAAAACTCCTTCAACATTTATCATGGCAGCTTTTGCATCAGCAGTTCTTGGCATTATGAGTTTTATTCTTCCTAATACGCCGCCTAAAGGAAAAGATGCCGATACTTCTGCTTCAAAAGCATTGGGGACTGAAGCCTTCGTGTTATTCAAAGAAAAGCCTTACACTATATTTTTTATTGCAGCAATACTGGTGTGCATCCCCTTGTCATTTTATTATGGCTTTGCAAATTTATTTTTAAACGAAGCCGGCGTTAATAATGCTGCGGGTAAAATGATTTTAGGTCAGGTTTCCGAAGGGCTGTTCATTCTTGCAATTCCTTTTTTGTTTAATAGTATTGGTGTAAAGAAAATGTTGATAATGGGAATGATTGCTTGGATATTACGTTATATATGTTTTGCATACGGTGACAGTGGCACTGGCATGTGGATGCTTTATGCTGGTATTGTTTTACATGGAGTATGTTATGATTTCTTTTTTGTAACAGGATATATGTACACTGAAAAGAAAGCTGGAGTAAAAATAAAAAATGCTGCTCAAGGCTTATTTACTTTTGCAACTTATGGTGTAGGTATGTTTATCGGCACATGGTTTTCAGGATTTGTGACGAATAAAAACGTGCTTACAACAATCAATCAATTCACGCAAAAAAATGACCATAGTTGGAGAGACATCTGGTATGTGCCTGCGGGAATTGCGTTGGCGGTGCTTGTGTATTTTATTTTATTTTTTAGAGAGAAAAAACAGATTGCGGGAGCTTAATAATTTGAACCACGATTTATCTCATTTCGAAATTCTTGTTTTTTAAATATTATTGATCACTTAAAAACTCCTCTTTTGGGGATGGGGGTATTAATTATGAAAAAGATTGCAATGCTTGGCTCGGGTTTTATCGGAAGATTTTATGCTGAAGCGCTTCAAGGGCAAAGAAGCAAAGACAAAGTGATAAGCATTTACGCACGTCGCGAAGAAAGTGCAAAAAAGTTTGCCAGCGATTATGGCTGTGAACACTGGACAACGAACATGGAAGAAGCGATTGCACATCCGAGTGTTGATGTGGTGTGCATTGCGCTGCCAAATAATTTGCATGAAGCTGCGGTGCTGCTTTGCTGCAAACATAAAAAAGCTGTCATCACCACAAAGCCATTGGGAAGAAATGGCGAAGAAGCGAAGCGCATGTTGCTTGCTGTGGAAGAAGCAGGAATTTTTAATGGCTATCTCGAGGATTTGGTGTACACGCCAAAATTTTTGAAAGCAAACGAGAGCGTGAAGAATGGTGCTTTGGGAAGAATACTTTGGGCGAAATCACGTGAGACACATCCTGGCCCGCACAGCGAATGGTTCTGGGATATTGAGCAAGCCGGTGGCGGCTGCATGCTCGACCTTGGTTGTCATTGCATTGAAATCGCGAGAAGTTTTATTGGAAAAGATATCAAGCCGATTGAAGTGATGTGTTGGGCAGACACGCAAGTGAAACCAATTGATGCAGAAGACCACGCTATCGGATTGGTGAAGTACGAGAATGGAGCGATTGGACAATTTGAAGTGAGCTGGACTTTCCGCGGTGGAATGGATTTGCGGGATGAAGTAATGGGTACAGAAGGAACGATTTGGCTGAACACTTTTTTACGAACCGGTTTTGAAATGTTCACGACGGGCAAAGGCGCAGATTATGTGGCAGAAAAAGCAGAGAGTAACACAGGCTGGCTTTTCCCTGTTGGTGATGAAGTGAATGATTTGGGATATAATCACATGTTCACGGATATGTTCAATTCTATGGAAAAAGGAATTTCACCTAAAGAAACTTTTTATGATGGCTATGTAGTAAATGCAATTTTAGATGCAGCATATCGCTCTGCAAAAACAAAATTGTGGGAACCTGTGAAATTAGATATCTGGAGAGGAAAAGAAGGCGTTACAAAAGATAGTCATTTGGTGGAGTATGATGCAGAAAATTATTTGATTAAAGAAGAGGTGACACATTTCGGTGCGAAGAAAGTGATATTGAAAAATAAAAAGACAGGAAAGATTAGCGAGAAGACATTAGGATAATAATTTTTTGCCACAGAAACATAGAGTTCAGCATTTGCCTCTGTGTTTCTGTGCTTTAGTGGCAAACTAAATCTCATGAAAGTTTTATCACTGCTGCCACTGTTGGCGTCCTCGCCAACAGCCGATAATTGATAACAAAATAAAATCGCTGGCGAGGACGCCAGCGACAGCTTTGGTTCATGAAAGTTTTTATCACACGAAAAATTCCGCAGGAAGGAATTGATTTAATGCAGAAAGCCGGCATTTCATTCACTGAATGGACTGAGCGGAGAGAGTTAGAACAACATGAACTGATAGAAATATTAAAAGATTATGATGCACTTATCAGTGTTGGTCAGGATAAGATTGACAAATATTTTTTGAATGAATCCAAACATTTGAAACTGATTGCGCAGATGGCAGTTGGTTATGATAATATCGATATTCCCGAAGCCACTAAATTGAAAATCCCGATTGGAAACACACCAGGCGTATTGAGCAAAGCAACAGCCGATACTGCTTTTTTATTAATGCTTGCCGTTTCGCGCAAAGCATTTTATCTGCACAAAAAAATCATCAGCGGCGAATGGGGATTTTATGAACCGACAGATAATCTGGGAATTGAAATAGAAGGAAAAACATTGGGCATTTTCGGTCTTGGTAAAATTGGTTTTGAAATGGCAAAGAAATGTGCAGCAGCATTTGGCATGAAAATCATTTATCACAATCGAAGCATTAATGCAGAAGCGGAAAAGGAACTGAATGCAAAAAAAGTTTCGTTTGATGAGTTGCTTGCGCAAAGCGACGTGCTTTCCGTGCACACAGCATTGACTGCTGAAACAAAAAATATTTTTAATTACAGTAAGTTTTCGAAAATGAAACCGACTTCTATTTTTATTAATACGGCACGAGGAGCAATTCACAATGAAACAGATTTGATAAGAGCATTGAATGAAAAGCTGATTTGGGGCGCAGGATTAGATGTAACCAATCCCGAGCCAATGGATGTAAAAAACCCTTTGCTTGAAATGCCGAATGTTGCAGTGTTGCCACATATCGGTTCTGCTACAGAAGAAACACGCGGAGCCATGTCGAGACTTGCAGCAGAAAATATTATTGCTTTTTCAAAAGGAGAGAGATTACCGCATTTGGTAAATGGAGAAGTGTATGAGGATTTATAAATAATAGATAGCATTGCATTTATTTCTATTGAGGCAACATGATGTCGTTTTCAAAATACACTCAAATAAATTTTTCATGGCAAAATTTCTTGACACTACTGGAGTTTCTTATCATTTACAACAACTTATTAATAAAGCTGACGAGAAATTGGTTCTTATTAGCCCATACTTAAAAATTAATGACCGAATTAAGCAATCATTGGAAGATAAAAATAGGATGAAGATTGACATAAGAGTTGTGTATGGAAAAAATGAATTGCAGCCAGAGGAAAATAATTGGCTTAAATCAATGACAAGTATTCGTTCAAGTTTTTGCAAAGATTTACACGCAAAATGTTATTTGAATGAGAAAGAAGCCATAATTACTTCCATGAATCTTTATGAATTTTCGCAGGTGAATAACAATGAGATGGGAATCTATATTGAAAAAGAAAAAGACTCGGAATTGTATAAAGAAATTTATGACGAGGCACAGAGATTAATTAGAATTAGCGATGAAATAATTGTTTCTGTTGAAAAGGCTAAAACAAATGATAAGCTTTTAGAAAATAAAGACACAAAAAATAAAGTCGATAAAAAGCAAGAAAAGAAATTAGATAACTCAATAGGATATTGTATTAGAACTGGTATTCAAATTCCTTTCAATATTGAAAAGCCAATGAGTTATGACGCATTCAAATCTTGGAATAAATATGGCGACAAAGATTATCCTGAAAAATACTGTCATTTTTCAGGCGAAGAATCAAATGGTGAAACATGTGTGAATAAGCCAATCTTAAAAAGATACTGGAAAAAAGCCCAAGAAATTCACGGCTTCTAATTTGGTATTTTGCTTTTCTATGTTTGCTTAAAAGAAGGTTATGATATTAAAAGCAATTTTTTCAACCTTAATTATTTTCCTCAGCTCAAGACTATTCTCTCAAAAAATTTCAATTCTCACCTCCGGCACAAAAACTTCCCTCCGCGGATTAAGTGCAGTGAGCGATAAAATAATCTGGGCAAGCGGCAGCAATGGAACTGTTGCAAAATCTCTCGATGGCGGAAAAACATGGCAATGGCTCACCGTAAAAAATTTTGAGAAAAGAGATTTCAGGGATATAGAAGCATTTGATAAAAACACAGCGATTATAATCGCGATTGCTGAACCTGCGAATATTTTGAAAACAACAGACGGCGGCAAGACATGGAAAACTGTTTTTACCGATTCAACTAAAGTAATGTTTTTGGATGCTATGGAATTCTGGAATATCAACAGTGGCATCGCGCTCGGCGACCCGATCGACGGAAAATTTTTTATCGCACGAACTTTTGATGGTGGCAATAACTGGCAAAAAATTCCTTTTGATAAATTGCCTGATGCAGATTCGGGAGAAGCATGCTTTGCATCCAGCGGAACAAATGTGAGAAGATTAGACAGAGATGAGGCTTGCTTTATCAGTGGCGGTCTTCGTTCAAGATTATTTATCCGTGATAAAAAAATTGATTTGCCAATCATTCAGGGCAAACAGTCAACAGGTGCAAATTCAGTTGCCATCAGCGATGATAAAAAATTGAAAGGCGGTTATCATATTATCGTTGTCGGAGGAGATTTTAGCAATGACACCTCTACAGAAAAAAATTGTGCAATAACAAATGACGGAGGGAAAACATGGATAAGCCCAACTGTTCCGCCGCATGGTTACAGAAGCTGTGTTGAATTTATTTCAAAAGAAAAATTGATAGCGTGTGGAACAAGTGGTGTTGATATCAGCAATGACAGTGGCATGAACTGGGACCTGATTTCAAAAGAAAGTTTTCATGTTTGCAGAAAAGCAAAAAGCGGGAAAACTGTCTTTCTTGCGGGCTCAAATGGAAAAATTGCTAAGCTTATTGAATAAAATTTTAGGGCTCGTTAAACCTTTATTAAATTTATTGGTCTTTAAAAACACCCGTTTACGCCCTACTCTCGAAAATGAAATTTTTTTTAATCCTTTTATGAAAGAAGGCATTCAGCAATGGATGCCTTTTTCTTTTGAAAACCTTTTGCCACTGAGGAACGCGGAGTTAATCGCAGAGTTTCGCAAAGAAGCAAATGTCTTAGCAAATATTTGAAAATTTTATTATCAGGAGTATCAGGCAAATCAGATAAATCGTGGCTCAAACTTTATTCAAAACAATTATTCAGTTCCAGTGTTATAAGTACTATATCAATATTCACATATTGTTGATAAGTAAAAAGCAGCTTATTCAGATTCAAATCATTAAATTTGAAAAGCTCGGATGAGTTAAAAGAGAAATAATCGGAACAACAATTTTGAACCTTAAACAGAGCGAATTGACAGAAACAATCATCAACCTTGAAAGCGTTAACCCTATTGAATTTTTCGGAGTTAACAACGGTAAATTAGACATCCTCAAAAAGAAATTCCCCCTGCTAAAAATACTTTCGCGTGGCACTCAGATAAAACTGAGCGGAGCACCTGAGCAGATTGAATCTGCCAAGGAAAAAATTGATTTGCTCGTTCAGTATCTGGAGCGCAACGGTCATGTGAGCGAAAATTATTTTGAGCAGATTCTCGGTGGCGATGATGCTGAAACGGTCGACCATTTTGTTGACAAGCATCCAAACGACATTTTAGTTTTTGGTCCAAATGGAAAAACGGTTCGTGCAAGAACGGCTAATCAAAAACGAATGGTGAGTGCCACCGATAAGAATGATATTCTTTTTGCAATCGGACCCGCCGGCACTGGTAAAACATATACTGCTGTTGCATTGGCAGTTCGTGCGCTGAAAAATAAAATGGTAAAGAAAATCATTCTCACTCGCCCGGCTGTTGAAGCAGGGGAGAGCCTTGGTTTCTTGCCCGGTGATTTAAAAGAAAAAATCGACCCGTATTTAAGGCCATTGTATGATGCGCTCGATGATATGATTCCGGCTGACAAGCTTGGATATTATATGAGCACAAGAACGATTGAAATTGCTCCGCTTGCATATATGCGCGGTCGTACGCTTGATAATGCTTTTATCATTTTAGATGAAGCGCAAAATGCAACAGACCTGCAATTGAAGATGTTTTTGACACGTATTGGTGCGAATGCAAAAGCAATCATCACAGGTGATCTCACGCAGATTGACCTTCCGAAAAACCAGAAGAGCGGTCTTGCAAAAGCATTGTATATCTTAAAAAATATTGATGGCATTGCACATATTGAGCTCGATGAAGAAGATGTTGTCCGCCACCGTTTGGTGAAAGCCATCATCAGGGCTTATGAGCGAGATAAAAATATTGAATCCGGAACTATAGAGAAGTAATCTCCCCTTGTTAACATTACTAACCCGCCTGTGGAATTTCCTACGGGCTTTTTTTATGTCTTATATTTGCACATTATGAAGAAAATAATCACGCTTCTTTTATTGGCAACTGCGGTTGCATGTAATAATACTCAATCTTATAAAAAAGCCGAAGACGCTCAGGATGCAGGAAGAGAGTTTATCCGTGCTTCACTTGATGGCGACTACGACAAAGCAAAATATTATATGCTTGGCGATTCTACCAATCGCTATTTATTGGAAAGATGGAAAAACAGCTATGACAATCTCTCTAAAGAAGAAAAGGATAAATATAAAGATGCCGAGATTGTTGTTCTGGATTTGCACCGTGAAAATGATTCTGTAACATCATACAAATATTTCAACAGCTATAAAAAAGATACGACGACAGTTAAAGTGATGCTCGTACATGGCGAATGGGTTGTTGATATGAAAGAGTTGATGAAAATGAATAAATAATTACCTGAGAATCCGGGCACTCAAAGGTTCATCAATATAATTTGATGAACTTTTTTGTTTATGACAATGGATATATATCTTTGTCTTGTAAGGAAATGGTGTCTTCCTAAAACCGTTCCACCTCCGGAACTGATGGCGCCTACAAAATGTGAATCAATAAAACATTATTGTAGGAATGAACCGCATCAAAAAAATTTCAGAACATTTTTCAATCGCTATTCATCTGTCTAAATGGACATTTTATGTCATCCCGATTTCAATTGCAATTGGCTCTGCTGTTGCCGCGTTTTTATGGCTGCTTGATAAAGCAACACAATTAAGGTGGAGCAATGGATGGCTGTTATTTCTGTTGCCATTAGCAGGACTGCTCATTCATTTTTTATATAAAACCTGGGGCAAGAATTCCGACAAAGGAAATAATCTGCTGATGGATGAAATTCATCAGCCGGGCGGTGGCGTACCGAGAAGAATGGCTCCACTTATTTTAATAAGCACCATCATCACACATTTATTCGGTGGCTCTGCCGGACGAGAAGGAACTGCTGTGCAAATGGGAGGAAGTATCGCAAGCATGTTCGGCTCGTGGTTTGGCTTGAAGGATATGGATATGCGGATTATTCTTACTGCAGGAATTGCTGCAGGATTTGGCGCAGTGTTCGGCACGCCACTCACAGGAACCATCTTCGCCATGGAAGTGCTCACAATTGGGAGAATTCAATATGATTCATTATTACCCTGTCTGATTGCAAGCGTTATCGGAGACATGACATGTTATGCATGGGGCATTCATCACACACAATACAATATTCTTTTCAGCGAAGCCCATTCTTCATTATTACATATCGATTTGTTTTTATTGTTGAAAGTGATTGCTGCAGGAATTTGTTTTGGTCTTTGCAGTTTTCTTTTTGCTGAAATCACTCATGGGTTAAAAGTGCAGTTCAAAAAAATTATTAAACACCCTTTTCTTATTCCTGTGTTCGGCGGATTATTAATCATTGGTCTTACCTATTTCATCGGGAATGATTTTTATCTTGGTCTCGGAGTAAAAACAAAAAACGATTTGCCGGTAAGCATCATATCATCTTTCCATGCAGGCGGCGCGGATACGTGGAGCTGGTTGTTGAAAATATTATTTACCGCTATCACGCTTAGTTCAGGATTTAAAGGAGGCGAAGTGACGCCACTTTTTTTTATTGGCGCAACATTGGGAAACACGCTTGCTATTTTGTTCAACGCACCCATTGACTTATTCGCTGGATTAGGTTTCATCGCTGTTTTCGCAGGCGCAACCAACACCCCGCTTGCATGCACCATCATGGGCATTGAATTATTCGGAGGTGAGCACACGCTGTATTTTGCTATTGCATGTTTCACTGCTTATTTCTTCAGCGGTCATTCCGGAATTTATTCTTCACAAAAAATTGCCGTGCCGAAAATTTTCGATGCTCATTTTTCCGATGAAACATCACTCGAAGAATCCATGAAACGCAGGAGGAGATTTGCAGGGAAGAATCTGAAGAAATACAATATCAACCTAAATTTTTTTAAAGATGAAAAAAGAAATTAACCTGCATGTGAAAGAAATGGGTAAGCTCAGGATTTATTTGCCACAGGGAGAAAAAATGAGTGGAGAAGGACTGATTGGAAAACTGAATAAGAAAACGGTTTACAGAGAAATCATTAAAGCTGCAAAGAACGAGCTTATCATGAATGCGAGCGCATTTATGACTCATTTCGGCTACAGCCAGCACAAACCTATTGCACAAAAATTTACAGAAGGGAATGACGATGATACGACACTTTGTATTGAGCTGATTGATAACAAAACCAAGCTGGAATCATTTTGCCGGAAATATCATTCTATGCTGAAAGGAAAAACGATTGTTTATAAGCCGGTTGAATTTTGGGAGATTGATTAACTTTAATCAACATGAAACTGATTTTGATAATAGCGGCCGGTAGTGGCATCGGTGGCGTTATGCGCTACGGCATGCAATCATTTATATATAAACTTTATCCGTTCAGTTTTCCGTTAGGCACTTTTTTGGTGAATATCATCGGTTGTTTTTTAATAGGCATTTTTTTTGCGCTTGCAGAAAAAAATATTTTAACTTCAGAGACAAGGCTTTTTTTAATCACCGGAATTTGCGGCGGCTTCACAACTTTCTCAACATTTTCTTACGATAATATTGCGCTGCTGAAACAGGGAAATTTTCTTTATTTCTTTTTGTACGCAATCGGCAGCGTTGTGTTAGGAATACTTGCCACTTATCTCGGCATCTTGCTCATCAAAATTTTATGAATATGGAACTCAACGGCCATTCAATGCTCATGCGCATATTCATCGGCGAAAGCGACAAAATCGGCAATGCATTATTATATGAGACCATTCTTCGCGAAGCAAGAAAAAAAGGATTAGCCGGATGCACAGTACTGCGGGGCATCATGAGCTACGGAGCAAGCTCGCGAATCCATAGCGCAAAACTTATTGATATTTCTGAAGACCTTCCAATCGTTATTGAAATTGTAGATGAAGAAAAAAAGATTGATGATTTTATTCCTGCTGTCAATAACCTTTTCAATCAATGTGGTCGTGGTGGAATGATAACAACCGAAAAAGTGAACGTGATTTATTATAAGCCACTCAATAAAAAGTGACAACATTAAAAAATCTTCTCTTTTTATTCTTGCACAATCACCTGCACTTTCTTTGCTTAATGGCTGTTTTCATTTAGGTTTGTAGAAATAATTTTTTATGATGACAGTTTCTCACCCATGGCATGGCGTTCCTTTCGGCGAAAACGCACCAAGAGTTGTTAATGCAATCATAGAAATTCCGCAAGGCTCCCGTGCAAAATATGAAATTGACAAACCATCAGGTTTGCTAAAACTTGACCGTGTTATTTATTCTTCCTTTTATTATCCTGCTAATTATGGTTTTATACCGCAAACTTATGGCGATGATAAAGATCCTCTGGATATTTTAGTGCTTTCCACGATCAGCATTCAACCATTATGCTTAGTGTCAGCAAAAGTTATTGGTGTGATGCAGATGATCGATGGCGGCGACGCAGATGATAAAATTATTGCTGTTGCAGCAAACGACCCCGGCATTAATTATTATAACAATATCGAAGAATTGCCCAAACATTTTTTTGATGAGATGCGCCACTTCTTCGAAGAATATAAAACCCTTGAAAACAAAACCGTGGTAGTGGAAGAATTCGGCGATAAGACAACTGCGATAAAAGTGATTGAAGATGCGATTGAATCATACAAAATAAATTTCGGAGGGAAGAAATAATAATTCCACGCAACGGACGCAAAGAATACGACTAACGCGACAGTAATTAAAAAATTAATGAGAACTCGAAACTGCAAACTATAAACTGAAAACTTCATGTCATGTCAATACAAACTGTTGCTCTCGTAATTATTGTTGGTCTTGTTGCCGGAGTTTTAAGTGGATTGGTTGGTGTTGGCGGCGGCATCATCATTGTTCCCGCATTGGTTTTTATTTTGGGGTTCAGTCAGCACCAGGCGCAAGGCACATCTCTTGGCATTTTGCTTTTGCCTGCCGGAATTTTTGCAGTTCTTAATTATTACAAGCAAGGCTATATTGATTTGAAAGTTGTCTTCATACTTTTTGTTGGGTTCCTCATAGGCGGCTATCTTGGCAGCAAAATCTCCCTGAGCTTATCAGAAGCTGCTGTTAAAAAAATCTTTGCTATCGTTCTTGTAGTTATTGCAGGCAAGATGTTGTTCTTCGATAAATAAATTGTCTGAACCTGGATTTTTGAGATTAATGGGATTTTTAAGATAAGTGCCAACTGAAAATTGCTAACTGAGAACTACTTCTGCGCTTAAATTCCTCCCAAATAATTTGTGAAATTTCTCCATTCCTGCATCTCATAGGTATAAAATTTCCTACTTTACTTCTGTGCAAAACAACGGGTTCAGCCATATAACAGATAAAGAGCTGCTGGAGAATTTCTACGATAGCCACGATAATAAATGGCTCGGAATCCTTTTGCAGCGTTACACGCTTTTGTTGCTCGGTGTTTGCATGAAATACATGAAAAATGAAGAAGAAGCCAAAGATTGCGTGCAGCAGGTTTTCCTGAAAGCCATCACCGAATTAGAGAAATACAAAGTTGAATATTTCAAATCCTGGATTTATATGGTTGCCCGAAACCATTGCCTGATGCGGCTTCGGCATCTTGGGAGAAAAACGGTGGACATAGATGAAAAAACAATGCTCCCCGAAGAAGAAATAAAAATCAATGCACATCTGGAGAAAGAAAAACTGCTTCAGGCAATGAGCGCATCAATGGATGAATTGAACACAGAGCAGAAACAGTGCTTAACTTTGTTCTATCTTGAAAAAAAATCTTATCAGGAAGTGGTTGAAAAAACCGGGTTTTCAATCATGCAGGTGAAAAGTTATATCCAGAATGGAAAGAGAAATCTGAAACTGTTGCTCGACAAAAAACTCAGCAACAACTCAAAAAAATGAACAACGATTTACTGAACATATTGACTAATGATAATGATGATCTGGATAATCAAAAGCTGATTGATTATCTGAACGGCAAGCTATCCGATAATGAAAAGCATGAAGTGGAAAAATGGATGGCTGATAATAATATTGCAAACGATGCTGTGGAAGGATTGCAAAACATTAAAGACAAAAAAAGTCTTTCGCAATATGTTGAGCAGCTCAATAATAACCTGCAGATTCAGCTTGAAAAGAAAAAGGAATATCGCTTTAAAAGAAAGCTAAAAGAATACCCTTGGATTTACTTTGCAGTGGTGCTCATCTTGCTGTTATGCATTGTCGGATTTGTAATACTCAGAATGATTTTGACATCTCACCATTAAAAATGAGAAAGCGAAGTTCATCGGCTTCGCTTCCTCATTCCTAATTACTCATTTCTTATTTCTAATTTTTTATTTTTTATTGATATTGAATATACATCGGCTGCGGTTTCAGTTTCAGCACTTCTGCCGGAGTGAGCATGCGGCTCCCTTTCTCGCGAAAATCATTTTTGTAGAATAACTTAAATCCAGTGAACTGAACAGGTTCTTTATAGATAAATTCTTTGTAGGTAGTGAATTTTCTTGCCTGTGCGCCCCATCCATCCATATCCATCACCATTTGCACTTCCGGATGAACTTTGATGTTTTTATAATTGGTCACCATTGCATGCGTGAAGCGATGAACCACTAAAATTTTGGGCGGAAGATTATTTGCCTTCACCAGTTTAGCAAGATAATCAGAAACGAAATTCACATCAGTTGCATCCATTGTTCCAATAACAGTTCCGGGTTTTTTTCCGGTCTTCATAGAAAACTCAGGGTCGATTCCCAAATGCACCTGCGGCATTTTCAAATATTGTTCAAGCAAAGGAATTTCTGTCTGAACATTGCTCAGTGCGACCTGAACATCGAGAAAAACAATCGCATTTATTTTTGCAGCCATTTTTATGATAGAATCAATATGCTTGGCAGGCATGCGCAATCTGTATTTGCCATCTTTGCCGGCATAACCTTGAGCTGTGACAGCGATATAATGAAGTGCGGGTATAACTTCAGTTGTTGAATCGGCTGCTGCCCATTTCTTCACTTCCGCATCCAATCTCTGGAACATTTCTTTTTCAGGATATTCTCCCAAAATGCCCATTTTCTTTGAATAAAGATTGCCATAATAAGCCACAATTCTTTTGAAAGGAAGGATAGCGCCAGCATTCGGCAACACTGTTTTTGCCGGCCAGCGACCTGATGAATCGCCATTCACCATTTTCAGCATTCTTGCATTGTATAATGTACTGTCCAATACAAGTGGTGCTGGTGAAGCTTTTGCTATTGAATCAGCTTTTGCTGTGCTGTCTTTTGCTGAGTCTGCAGCTTTTTCCTGTTGTGATTGTGCATTGCCACAGCTTAACAAGCTGGCTGCAAAACAGAAAACAACTGCAATAAAAAATGGCTTAAAAATATCAGTATTAAATAAGCGGGAATCAAAAGAATAAAACTTGTTCACAAACCGGGCTTTGCGTTGCATGGGTATTGGATTTAATAGAAAAAATCGGCGCAATAACTGGGTTAAGAACGAAGCTGGCAGGCTTTTATTTTGACGAAGCCATTCTTTAATAATCAACATAAGTCAGAGGTAAATATGATGAACGAAAAATAATTATGCGCGAAAATATCCACGCAATCTCATTAACGCCAATTAATATATCAACATTGGGAAATAAATGTTAAAAACCTAACCTAATAAATGGAAGGCTGGTTTAGTTTACCAGATGATTTTATTCTCGCGAATTGAATTAGGCATCCTGTCGATGTTTTTGCGACCTTGTTTTCCAACAGGCATGCGCTCAGCTTTTTTCATATCGGGAACAAGACAAGGCATATTATCGGACATTAGATCATAAACGGAACCGTTGAGAGCGTTGTGAGAAAATTTTCCGCGTGAACTTAAATCCTGCGCTTCTTCGGGATTTACAATTAATGTCTTAAGATTATCTTTTTCATCATTATTGTTCAACTTGAACAATTCTTTGAACTGATTATTGCCTGAAAAATCGGTGGCAGGAACTTGTAATCTTATTTCAGGGAGATTGAGATGGTCAATTTGTTGTTTGGTTTGAGCATCGGCAAAGAGAAAACCTAATGCAAAAAAATAAAGTGATAAGATTTTTTTCATAACAATTTCGTTTTGATAATTCGAAATAAAGTTACAAATAATCCAAGACTTATCTCATTTCTTTCCACGCATTAATCAATCCATTCGTTGATGAATCATGTGAATGAACGGGATCGTTATTCTGTAGCTCTGGAAGAATTTTTCCGGCAAGTTGTTTTCCTAACTCAACACCCCATTGGTCGAAAGAGTAAATATTCCAGATTACACCCTGCACAAAAATTTTGTGCTCATACAATGCAATCAATCTTCCTAATGTGAACGGCGTGATTTCTTTTATCAAAAAAGAATTGGTTGGACGATTTCCCGTGAAAGATTTGTATGGCATCAAATCGGGCTTCACATTTTCAGCAATCAAATCATTTTTTGTTTTCCCATTCATGAGCGCTTCCGTTTGTGCAAAAAAATTGGAAAGCAATTTCACATGGTGGTCACCGATGGGATTGTGGCTGATAGCTGGTGCAATAAAATCACAAGGTATTAATGTCGTTCCCTGATGAATCAATTGATAAAAAGCATGCTGTCCGTTTGTTCCGGGTTCGCCCCAAACAACGGGCCCTGTTGCATAAGTAACAGGATTCCCGTTTCTGTCAACACTCTTTCCATTGCTTTCCATATTGCCTTGCTGGAAATAAGCCGCGAATCGGTGCATATATTGGTCGTATGGAAGAATGGCTTCAGTTTGCGAACCGTAAAAATTTCTGTACCACAAACCAACCAGCGCCATTACCACCGCAATATTTTTTTCAAAAGAAGTTTCTTTGAAATAATTATCTGTTTCATGTGCACCTCTTAATAGCTGTTCGAAATTATCATAGCCAATACTTAACGCAATTGATAATCCGATAGCGCTCCACAGAGAATATCTTCCACCGACCCAATCCCAAAATTCAAACATGTTTTCTTTGTCGATGCCAAACTTTACTACATCTTTTTCGTTGGTTGATAACGCCACAAAATGTTTCGCAATATGCGCTTCATCTTTTGCTGATTCCAGAAACCAATCACGTGCAGAATTTGCATTCGTCATTGTTTCCTGCGTGGTGAATGTTTTGGAAGCAATCAGAAAAATCGTTTCATCAGGTGTTATTTTTTTTAGCGTTTCTGCAATATGTGTTCCATCCACATTCGAAACAAAATAAGGCTGCATGTTTTTCATCCAATATGGTTTCAGTGCTTCTGTCACCATCACAGGACCTAAATCACTTCCGCCAATACCAATATTTACAATGTATTTTATTTCTTTTCCTGTGAAGCCTCTCCATTCGCCGCTATGTACTTTTTCGCAGAACCTTTTCATGTGAGCAAGAACGCCCATCACATCAGGCATCACATCATTGCCATCAGAATAAATCGGGTTACCGGAAAAATTTCTCAATGCAATATGCAAAACCGAACGTCCTTCCGTTTGATTAATTTTTTCTCCGTTGAACATCGCATCAATCGCAAGTTTCAATTTGCATTCATCAGCAAGCTGCAGCAGCAACTGCATTGTTTTTTCATTGATGATGTTTTTCGAATAATCAAATAAAATGTCACCTGTCTTTAATGAAAACTTATTGAACCTGTCTGCATCATTCTGAAACAAGCTGCGCATGTGGTTGCTCCTCATCTCATTTTCAAAATGCTCTTTTAATTGCCGCCATGCTGTTGTTTCTGTAGGAGAAATTTTCGGGAACATATTTTCTGGAATTATAATTCAAATGTAAAGAAGCTAATTGTCTGAACCACGATTTTAAACTTATTTATCTGATTGTCCTGAGAGCGTTTCTGAAGGTGTGCCACGCCTAAGAAACGTTTTCATATTTATCAAGATATTAAGGCGTGGCACACCTCGATAGCGACTCTAATTATAACGCTCTTGTATTTCTTGTCCCTTGTATCTTGCTCCTTGTGCCTTATATGGTACTTATTACCTTCATCGTCCTCTCCATCATTTCTTCCGCGATATCCAGATGTGTCACAAAACGGATTTGGTCAGCCGCAATCGCAATCACATGAATGTTTTGTTGAAAAAGTTTTTCTGCAATCTGTTTTGCAGGAATATTAGATTGAGTTTGTACAATCACAATATTTGTTTCAACAGGTAAAATATTTTTCACAAAACTTTTTTTCGAAACTGCATCTGCAATTTTTTTTGCATTGGCATGGTCTTGCGCCAATCTTTCAATATTATTTTCCAAAGCATACACTCCCGATGCTGCCATAAAACCAGCCTGCCGCATGCCGCCGCCAAAAACTTTGCGCACCCTTCTTGCTTTTTTGATGAAATCTTTTTTGCCGATTAATATGCTTCCAATCGGGCAACCCAATCCTTTGTTCAGGCAAACTGAAATACTGTCAAAAATTTCTCCGTATTGTTTGGCAGTTTCATTTTTCGCGACCAATGCATTAAACAATCTTGCGCCATCCAAATGCAATTGCAAATTATTGTCATCACAAACTTTCCTGATTTTTTTTATCTCTTCAAAATCATAACAACTTCCGCCGCCACGGTTCGATGTATTTTCCAGGCAAACCAATGATGTTCTTGCCTTGTGCACATCATCCGGATTAATCGCCGCAAGAACCTGCGCTGCATTTATCCTTCCGAAATTTCCTTCAACCGCTTTCACCTGTGACCCGGAATTTGCAGCAATGCCGCCGCCTTCATAAATGTACACATGTGCATTCGATGCACAAATCACTTCATCGCCAATCTGCGTGTGGCAGCGGATTCCAATCTGGTTGCTCATCGTGCCGCTCGGAGAATAAATCGCAGCTTCCATTCCGAAAAGTGTTGCCGCCATTTCTTCCAACTTGTTAATCGTCGGGTCTTCTTCAAAAACATCATCGCCTACTTCTGCGCTCATCATTGCCTGCAACATGGCAGGCGATGGTTTGGTAACTGTATCTGAACGAAAATCAATCATAATAAATAAATCAAGGCTTTAAAGTTATTTAACGAATTGGT
>DATGIX010000103.1:0-56905 GCA_035295505.1 Puia sp.
CTGGGATGCTGATTTGTGGATGTTTCCTGCGCTTTTGGTACTTCATCCTGAACTTGCAAAATCGGTTATTGATTACCGTTATGAAAGGCTGGATGCTGCGAAAAAAAATGCATTTGCAAATGGCTACAAAGGCGCTATGTATCCATGGGAAAGCGCAGGCACTGGCGTGGAAGAAACTCCGGTGTGGGCATTGAGCGGGCCATTTGAACATCACATCACTGCTGATGTGGCACTTGCTGCATGGAGCTACTATTGTGTTACGCAGGATAAAAACTGGCTTCGCGAAAAAGGGTGGCCAATCCTTTCGGCCACTGCAGATTTCTGGGCATCAAGAGTGGAAAGAAATGGAACAGGGCATTATGATATCAAAAATGTAGTTGCAGCAGACGAGTGGGCAGAGAATGTAGATAATAATGCATTCACCAATGCAGCAGCAAAAGCAAATCTTCAAAATGCTACGGAAGCAGCAAAAATTCTGGGCATTGCATCAAATGCAGATTGGATGAACGTAGCAAACAATATTCCCATCTTAAAATTAGATAACGGAGTTACAAAAGAACATGCTGCTTATCATGGCGAAGGGATCAAACAGGCTGATGTAAATCTTCTTGCTTATCCTCTAAAAGAAATTACAGATGCTGTGCAGATAAAAAAAGATCTTGAATATTATGAAACGCGTGTGCCGAATGAAGGAACGCCTGCAATGACACAAGCTGTGTTTGCTTTATTATATGCACGGCTTGGCAATGGAGAAAAAGCATATCATTTTTTTAAAGATGCTTACGAGCCAAATCTCAACCCGCCTTTCCGGGTGATTGCCGAAACAAAGGGTGGCACGAATCCATATTTTGCCACAGGCGCAGGCGGTATACTACAAAGCATGCTGATGGGTTTTGGGGGATTAGAAATTACTCCGAAAGGAATTATCCAGATTAAATCCAAGCTGCCTGGCAACTGGAAAAGCATAGAACTGACCGGAATTGGCACCGACAAGAAAAATTATGTAGTTAAATAATATTTACTAATTTGCAAATTCTTGAAAAGGATTGCGTCCATACTATTACTAACTATACTGCTGTTCAACTTTGTTGGCTATCGGTTTTTTTCATCTTATATGGAAGAAAGAGCGAACAGTCAACTGGAATCTAAATTGGACACCGAAGATTACGATGACGCACAGCTTATTTCTATCAAAATCCCGGTAACGCACTTATCTTATTACAATACATCTGAAAAGTTTGAGAGAGTTGATGGCCAGGTTGAAATCAAAGGCGTTCAATATAAATTTGTGAAACGCCGTATTTACAATGATTCTGTTGAGATGCTTTGCATCCCTAATCAAACCGCCATGAACTTTCAATCTGCAAAAGATGAATTTTTTAAATTAGTGAATGATTTGCAGCATACAGGCCAGAACAAAAAATCTGATTCTCATTCTACCTCCAAAAATTTCTCTGTTGATAATTATACGTTGAACGAATCTTTCAGCGTGCATAATTTTTCCTGTGATCTTTCGCAGAAAAATTCATTTGAATTTACAGCATCTATTGCTTCCTGCTATTCTCCCACAGCAGAACAGCCTCCCGAAATTTGCTGATATCTTCTTTTAGAAAATCTTCATTTCAGCAAAGAAATGAATCATGCCATCATTCATTCGCATGATTGATGTTTTATACAATCACTTCTATTTACAAATTAATTTATGAAAAAGCTTATTGCCATTGCTTTGGTTGCAACGAGTTTCTGCGCATGCAACACCAAAAAAGATTACGATCAGGTCTTTAAAGACCCTAACATTTATTGCAAGACCGTATATGAATTGAATAACGTGGTGATGGGAAATAATTTCGGGCCGATTGTTGCCTCACGAAATTATTTGTATGCAGCAGTGGCGGGATACGAGGTGATCGCTGCCGGTTATCCTGAGCAATACAATTCACTTGCCGGCCAATTGCATGGATTAGATGCTGTTCCAAAACCAAATGCAGGAGAAAAAATAAATTACGAATTCAGTGCATTGCTTGCTTATTGCAAATTAGGCGAAGCCGTCACTTTTCCGGAAGGAAGCATGAAGGATTATGTTGACAGCCTTAAACAACTTGCTACCGATCACGGAATGCCATCTGATGTATTTAATAATTCAGTAGCATTTGCCGATACTGTTTCTTCAGTGATCATGAAATGGAGCAAGAAGGACAATTATCTTCAAACCCGTGGCGCATCACAATACACAGTCAATGATTCTCCCGGCAGATGGGTGCCAACACCGCCTGCTTATTCTCCTGCGATGGAGCCTCATTGGAGAGAAATACGAAGCATGGTGATTGACAGCCCACAGCAGTTTATGCCGATACCGCCTTATAAATTCAATGTCACTGATAAAAACAGCGATTATTATAAAGAAGTTAAACTAAGCCAGAACATTGTTGACAGCCTCACAAAAGAACAGGCATGGATCGCCGATTTCTGGGATGACAACCCATTCAAGCTAAATGTATCAGGCCACCTGATGTTCGCGACAAAAAAATTCTCGCCTCCGGGGCATTGGATGGGCATCGTTGGGATCGCAGCAAAAAAATCCGGTGCCGATTTTCCTAAAACAGTTGCAGCATACGCAAAAACAGCCATCGCATTATTTGATGCATTTATTCAATGCTGGAACATAAAATATACTTACAACACGCTAAGGCCTGAAACCGCCATCAACAAATATTTCGATGCGAACTGGAGGCCTCATTTACAAACACCTCCATTCCCGGAATATACCTGCGGGCATTGCACTATTTCTGCTTCTGCCGCAGAAGCATTGACAAGCGATTTCGGAGATAATTTTTCTTATAATGACACAACAGAACTTGATTTCGGGATTAACAGCCGTTCATTCACTTCATTCAGGCAAGCTGCGGTGGAAACCTTGAATTCACGCTTCTACGGAGGCATCCATTATCATTACAGCTGTGTGATCAGCAACAAAATGGGAACAGATTTAGGTGATCTTATTATTAAAAGATTAAAAATGAAAAAATCATAAACCATTATAAAAATATTTTTATCAATTTCTAAAAACCGAAAACTACAACTGCGATGAATTTGAAATTAATTCCGTCTAAGCTGATTGCTTTAATTGTTCTGATGGCATGCGGCAATGTGCAGGCGCAGACCGACAATGACGCCATCATGATGAACAAGACACAGTCGTGCACAGGAGCAACTTACATGCATTCTCAATGGGCCAACTATTGGGAAGGAAAATTGAAAAGAAACAACCTGAATATGGGAACTGTATCTACAAAATCAGTAATGCTCATGAGCAATTATGGAATTACCGACAAACTAAATGTTATGGTTGGTGCGCCGTATGTATGGACACATGCGTCTGCCGGGACATTGCATGGATTAAAAGGATTTCAGGACCTGAGCTTATTTGTAAAATGGAAGCCAATCACATTCGACCTGGGAAGTGGAAAATTTTCAGTATTTGCTATTGGTGGCTTTAGCACACCTACGAATAATTACAATACAAGTTTTTTACCAATGTCTATCGGCCTCGGCACAACCAATTTAATTGGCAGGTTAATGCTTTATTATAAAACGGGGATATTTTTCGCAAGGGCCTCCGGTTCTTATGTATGGCGAAGTAATACAAAAATAGATCAGTCATCTTACTACACAACAGAAATACATTATACAAATAAAGTGCAGATGCCCGATGTGTTTACGTTCAACGGAAGCATTGGCATTTATAAAAAATTTCTCATTGCGGAAGCAATGGTTGATAACATGACAACATTAGGAGGATTCGATATCAGAAGAAATGATATGCCTTTTCCCAGCAATCGCATGAACAGCACAAGCATTGGTGCACATGCAAAATATACAATGCCATTTGATACACATCTTGCTGTTGTTGCAGGTGTAGATTATGTAGTGAATGGGAGAAATGTAGGACAGTCAACAACTTTCAATGTTGGTGCTTTCTATGCATTTTATGTTTCACAAAAAGAAAAAATCCGTCATAACAGCTCAAAAACTAATTAATATGCAAAAACAATCCTTCTTTTTTACGATAATAATAGCATCAATTGTTGTTGCATCATGCAATAAAAGCATACACGACAGGACTGCGGATCTTCCGGCACTCAATCCTACCAACAATGACTTAAATGCAGGCGGATGGAAAACAGTTTTGCTTTCAAGGCCAGATACTTTTGCGGTAGCCACACCTGCTGCAACTAATTCAACAGCATATATTGCAGACCTGAATGAGATAAAAGGGTACCAACATAACCTCAGTGATGAAGATCACGCAAAAATAAATTATTGGGCTGCAGGCGGCGTGATGAGATGGAATGAAATCATGCGCGGCCTTGTTGCAAAATATAACCTGCCTCCTTATCAGAATTCAGATACTTCTTATCCCATCCCAAGCTCTACTAACCCTTTCGCCTATCCGTTTTTCCCTTTTGCTAATCCTCCTTATTCAGCAAGAGCTTATGCATATATCAGCGCTGCACAATATGATGCATTGGTTGCATGCTGGTATTATAAAACAAAATACAATCGCCCGGCTCCTTATAAAGTAGATTCTTCAGTGAATGCATTGGTTCCAAAATCGGATCTGCCGTCTTATCCTTCTGAGGCCGCAGTGATGGCTGGTGTCACTGCAGAAATGATGAAACTATTGTTCCCTGATGAAATTGCGAACATACAACAAAGAGCACAAGAGCAGGAGCTGGCTACAATTCAGTCAGGAGCTGCAACACGCAGCGATGTGACAGCAGGGGAAGCATTAGGCAGGCTCATTGCACAACAATTTATTGCAAGAGGCCGCGCTGATAAAGCTGGTGCAGCGGTTGGCACACCAACAATCTGGGCTGGTCTCGTTACTCAAACTCAGGCCACTGGAGAAACTCCTTGGTATAGTTTGGAAACTCCCGCCCGCCCGCCGATGCTGCCTTTGTTTGGAAAAGTGCTGCCATTTTTATTTGATACAAACACAGTTGTTGCATTGCGCCCCGGGCCTCCTCCTTCAACAAGCAGCGATGACATGAAAAAAGAAACGGAAGAGGTTTATAATTATATCAAGAGCCCGAGCCGCAGCCAGATTGCAACTGTGCAATTTTGGGCGGATGGTGCTGGTACTTATGCCCCTCCCGGCCACTGGGATGCTATTGCAGCAGAAGATTTTGTTTTGCAAAACTATAGCGAAGTGAGATGGGCACGCAACATGGCGCTTCTAAATATGGCATTGATGGATGCCGGTATTGTTTGCTGGAACACCAAATATTTTTATTTCAACCCACGCCCCACACAAATGAATGCTAATATCAAAACTCTGACAGGGATACCAAACTTCCCTGCTTATATTTCCGGGCATTCCACTTTTAGCGGGGCTGCAGCAGTAGTGCTTGCACATATTATTCCTGCCAATGCAAATAAATATACTGCAATGGCTCAGGAAGCTTCATTATCGAGAGTGATTGGAGGGATTCATTATCCGAGTGACTGTTCTGTTGGTCTTACTGTCGGACAAAACGTAGGTAATTACGCCGTGCTGAGGGCAACCACAGACGGCGCTGATCAATAATAGTTTTTTTTGGTTTAAGCAATAAGCAAAAAACCCTTCGATTCTTCGCGGGGTTGCTTTTTTAAAATTTCAATTATTAAAATTATGGCGCATAACACAATTGAACAAAAAATATATCAGGTGCTGCGCATTGCAGTGGCTATGTGCTTTATCGGGCATGGGGCATTTGGTATTATCACCAAGCCTATTTGGTGCAATTATTTTGCTGTGGTCGGAATCAGCCATGATCTGTCATATAAAATGATGCCGATTGTAGGATCTATAGATATTTTGTTTGGAATTATTATGCTTGCATATCCCATTAGAGCAGTTGCACTTTGGCTTGTTGTGTGGGGAATTGTCACAGCATCATTTCGCCCATTATCAGGCGAGCCTTTTGCAGAATTCATTGAGCGTGCAGGAAATTTCGGAGCGCCATTTGTTTTGTTGTTGTTGACTGGCGGATTCAATAAAAACATTTTTTCAAAAATCAATCCGGTGAACCACGTCAACGATAAAACATTAAGGCAGGTTGTTCTGTCTTTGCAAGTCATCGTTTTTTTATTGATTGCAGGGCATGGATGGCTGAATGTGATCGAGAAAAAAAGTATTATCCAACAATACACATCCATCGGTTTTTCAAATCCTCATAATGTTGCCATCACCGTAGGAATATTGGAAATAGCTGCCGCATTTGCAGTGCTAATCCGTCCTGCACGCCCAATGCTTTTTATATTGTTTGCCTGGAAAGTATTCAGCGAATTGTTTTATCCACACTGGGAATTATTTGAATGGGTCGAACGTGGAGGGAGCTACGGTTGCATATTGGCGTTATGGATGGCAACAGGATCAAGCTCTTACAGGAATTGGATCAATAAAATATTAATGAACCGCAGAAATGCGGCGCAGTTATAAATCTTTAATGGTATAAGCAATATAAAACCCTGCGATTCTTCGCGGGGTTTCATTTTTTTGCTAATTTTAAGCTTTTTTAACAATTAAATCGTTTTTATGAAACTTTTCAAACTTTTATTTTGTGCTCTATCTGCTTTTTTGTTCTTTGCCTTTTTGAGCACCTCCTTTACAAGCTGCACAAAAACTGATACAGTCCACGACACAACAACTATCACAATCAGAGACACTATAACAGTTAGGGATACTGTAACCGTAACGGATACCCTTGGTAATTTGTCAGATGGGCTGGTTGCATATTATAACTTTAATAATGGCAGTTTGAAAGACAGCAGCGGACATGGCAATGATATTATTTTTAGCAATGCAGCATTAACATCTGACCGTTTTGGCAATGCTAATAACGCTTATCTTTTTAGCGGAGACAGCACTTACATGCGAGTGCCAAATAGCGCCAGTATCAATCCAAATAATATAACACTGTATGCAATTGTGAAAGTCAACAGTTTTTTTCAAGGCCAATGCCACGGCAATCAGATTTTTTCAAAAGGCTGGCCTTATGGGATCCAAGGACTCTATCAACTTAGCTTTTTTCCGATTTATAATGGTGATGGCACAGCATGCGCCGCAACCATTGATTCTACAAAAGAAATTTTCGGTGGAAGCTTTGGAGATGATGTGCCACAAGGCTATAGCGCAGGAGCGGCAGGCAACTCATCAATTGATAGCGTGTTAGTGCAAAAAGATCAATGGTATACACTCGCATATACTTATGATGGCGCTACTGCAAAATTTTACGTGAATGGTGCGCTGGCATACTCACTCCCTAATCAGCATTCGATTACATTCACACCTAACACATACGATCTTCTGATTGGCAAGCATGAAAACCCCTTGTTCCCTTATTATTTTCATGGAGTGATCGACGAAATAAGGATATACAACAAAGCAATCACCAATGAACAAATAGGCTACCTTAATATTTTAAAAAGCAAGTATCTGAGACAATCAAATAGGTTGATTTATTAAAATTCAAAATTAGAACCAATTTAAGAAGCCCTGCAAATTTTGCAGGGTTTTTTATTATCCAAACTGAATTTTAATATTGATTGATTCATTATCTACATTTGCACAAAACTAAAATATGATAGAAGTTTTGGCCAAAGGAATAAATTTTGTTTTAGGGAAGAACCTGAAAAAAAGGAATATTTTTATTGGCAATTCTTTAAGCTATCTTAATCGCAAAAGAGAAATAGATAAAAACTATTTTGATTATGTGCGCCTCTCTACATTGGAACTGGTGAGCTACGAAATCAGCAAAAAAAAATTAAAAGGAAACATTGCAGAATTAGGCGTTTATAAAGGGAAGTTTGCAAGATATATCAATCAATATTTTTCCGAAAGGTTACTATACCTTTTCGATACTTTCGAAGGTTTCGACAACAGAGATGTTTCCAGTGAAACTCAAAAGCAATTTTCTACCGGCGAACAGGATTTTTCAGATACTTCTATCGAAGCAGTTTTAAAACTCATGCCATTCCCCGAAAAATGCGTTCCGGTAAAAGGTTTTTTCCCGGAATCTGCAAAGGAAGTGAATGACGAATTCGTTTTTGTCAGCCTCGATGCAGATTTATATGAGCCGATTTATAGCGGTTTGAATTTTTTTTATCCAAAACTTGTACAGGGCGGCTATATATTCATTCACGACTTTAATAACGATAATTATAAAGGCTCAAGAAAAGCCGTTGAGCAATTTTGTGAAGAACAAAAAATTAATTTTCTGCCATTGCCCGACTCTGGCGGTTCTTCGATAATCATGAAATAAAATAACCTTCATTTATTACTGCTTTATCTTTGCGAAAATTTTTATGATGCGAAACTTGTTGTTCTTGTTTCTTGTGCCTTGTGTCTTTTTTGCCTGCTCACCCAATAATGTTACTGAAGATAATAGCCTGAAAAAATATTTTGATTCCGCAAATGTGACCGGCAGCTTTGGCATGTTTGATAACGGACGGGGACATTTCACCATTTATAATCTTAAAAGATTTCGCGACAGCTCCTATACTCCCGCATCTACTTTCAAAATTGTAAATTCTTTGATTGGAATTCAAACCGGAGTCATCAAAGATGAAGAAATGGTGATCAAATGGGATAGTGTAAAACGAGGAAACCCCGACTGGAATAAAGACCTGACAATGGAAGAAGCTTTCAAAGTTTCTGCTGTCCCTTATTATCAGGAAGTCGCAAGAAGGATTGGGAAAGACACGATGAAAAAATGGATTGATTCGCTCGGTTACGGAAATAAAAATATCAGCGGGCCGATTGATTCTTTCTGGCTTAACAATCATTTAAAAATTACTGCTGATGAGCAGCTTGGGCTGGTCAAAAAATTATATTTCAACCAACTGCCTTTTTATGACCGCACTCAGGAAATAGTTCATAAAGTGATGCTGCGTGAAGACAATGCGAATTATAAGCTCAGTTACAAAACCGGTTGGGGGAATAATGAAAATGGGAATGAACTTGGCTGGATTGTTGGCTGGATCGAGGAAAACAAACATCCCTATTTTTTTGTACTGAATATTGAATCAGCGGATCATGCTATTGATATGAAAAACGTAAGATTAGATATCCTCAAAAAAATTTTATCACAGATGGGGTTTTTTCAAGGAAAGAAATAAGGAATCAGAAATGAGGCTAGCCAAACTTCCGAAGTCTTGGAGACTTCGGAAGTTTATAACATCTTACATCTAAAATCTTAAATTTTACTTTGGCTTATTTATTGCAATCTATAGTTCGCTAAATTGCAAAAGTCGGCTTATCATAAACAAATAAATTCTTGACTCGTTTCGAAAATATTAACTACTGGTGGTGCTTAACAGCCATTCCTTTTTTGGTGATGCTTTTTGTCTTTCTTCTTCAATGGAAAAAAAGCACAGCAAAAAAAATCGGTGACGAGCGACTGGTAAAATTCATTACCAGAAATTATTCCCCATTCAAATTCCTTTTGAAGTTTATCATCGCTTCGGTTGCGCTCATTGCGATTGTTCTTGGTGCGATGAATTTTCAAAAACAAGGCAACACTGAAAATATTCATCGCAAAGGCGTAGACGTTATGGTTGTTCTTGATGTGAGCAAAAGCATGCTGGCGGAAGATATTAAACCAAGCAGGCTGGAACGCGCAAAACAACTGCTCACATTATTGATGAACAAATTGGAAAATGATCGGGTTGGGCTCGTGCTTTTTGCAGGCCGCCCATATATGCAAATGCCATTGACAACTGATCACAGCGCAGCGAAAATGTATATTCAGGATGCAAGCCCAAATGCTGTGCCTACCCAGGGCACAGTGATTGCCGAAGCACTTGAAATGGCAAATCACGCATTTAATAGCAAAGAACAAAAATATAAATCCATCATTCTGATTTCAGATGGAGAAGATCACGATCCCGATGCAGAAAAAACTGCACAGGCACTTGCAAAAAATGGCGTGATGATAAATACAGTTGGCATTGGTTCACCTGATGGCACTACTATCACCGATCCTGTGACCAAACAAATAAAAAAAGATGCAGACGGACAAACTGTGATTTCTAAATTGAATGAACAGGAACTGCATCATTTATCTGATTTGACAAATGGCATTTATATAAGGCTCGATAATATGGATGATGCATTGATTACGTTGACGCAGCAATTGGATAGCATTGAAAAAAAATCTTTGGCAGACACGCAATATGTTACCTATGAAAGTTTTTTTCAGTGGTTTCTGGCAGCAGCCTTGCTTTTGCTGATCATTGAGTTTATTTTACCGGAAAGAAAAATGAATATCGCTTGAAGAACATTATCACCATATTAATTTGTCTGGCTTCTTTTCTTTTATCAAATGCACAAAAGGAAAATATTGCTATCAAAAAAGGCAATCGTTTATACAAAGAACAAAAATTTGATGAATCGCAAAAGCAATATCAGCAGGCGTTAAAACAATCACCGGATAATCCTTCTGCTAATTACAACTTAGGCAATGCACAGTTCAGGAAAAACAGTTTTGATGATGCTTCAAAATCTTATGATGAAGTGATATCAAAAACGAATGATAATACGGTGAAAGAAAAAAGCTATTATAATAAAGGCGTTGCATCTATCAAACAACAAAAATTAGAAGAAAGTATTGCTGCATGGAAAGATGCTTTGAAATTAGATCCAAGCGATGAAGAAGCAAGAGATAATCTTACTAAAGCATTGCGAGAATTGAAACAAAAACAACAGCAGCAACAACAAAATAAAGACGATAAGAAAAAGCAGGACAAGAAACAAGAAAACAAAGACCAACAGAAGCAAGACCAAAATCAGCAGCAACAACCGCCTCAGCCACAGAAAAGCAAGCTCACCAAGCAACAAGTTGAGCAATTGCTGAAAGCATTGCAGCAAAAAGAAAAAGATGTTCAGGACAAAATGAACCAGAACAAAATGAAATCTCTCTCTCAACCTGATAAAGACTGGTAATTATATCGAATCAAGAGCTGTTCATTTTTCACAATTGACCATTCACTATTCACCATTAACTTTGCAGTTTATTTGAAAAGCATGCAATTATACTGTGAGTCACTTACCGAATATAAAAGATTAAAAACTTTAGAAGTAAAAATTGGCGATTTGTTGCTAGGCAACTTTCATCCCATCCGTGTGCAAACGATGACTACAACGGATACGATGGACACTATCGCTACTGTTGAACAATCTATCCGGTGCATTGAAGCCGGCGCAGAATTGGTGCGCATTACAGCACCAAGTAAAAAAGAAGCAGAAAATTTACTGAACATAAAAAATGAACTGCGCAAACGCGGTTATGCTACGCCGCTAGTTGCGGACATTCACTTCACTCCCAATGCTGCAGAGATTGCAGCAAGAATTGTAGAGAAAGTGAGAATAAATCCCGGCAATTATATCGACAAAAAAAAGTTTGAATTTATTGAATACAACGATGCCGAATACAATGAAGAGATTGAGCGCATTCGCGAACGTTTCACACCATTGGTAAAAATCTGTAAAGAATATGGAACAGCGATGCGCATCGGCACCAATCACGGTTCATTAAGTGATAGGATTATGAGTCGTTATGGAGACACGCCAATGGGAATGGTGGAAAGCGCCATGGAATTTTTGCGTGTTGCGAGAGGCGAAAGTTATCACAATATTATTTTAAGCATGAAGTCAAGCAACCCATTAGTGATGGTGGAAGCATACAGATTATTGATTCAAAAAATGGATGAAGAATTTGGTGCATGCTACCCTTTACATCTTGGTGTTACGGAGGCAGGTGATGGTGAAGATGGAAGAATAAAATCGGCCATCGGCATTGGCACATTAATGGAGGATGGCATTGGTGACACTATTCGCGTTTCATTAACCGAAGACCCTGAATTTGAAATTCCGGTTTGTAAAGATTTGGTGAAACGATATAGCAGTCGCGAGTCGGGAGTTAAGAGTCGGCAGCCGGAATTGGTTGAGAAGTTATCTTATTCACCATTTGAATATAAAAGAAGAAAAACATTTTCCATTTCAAATATCGGCGACCATCATGCCCCAATTGTTGTCACAGATTTTATGGAAGCTGAAACCATTGCCCATAAAGACTTACAGGCAATCGGATATTCTTATAATGAGTCAACTGATAAATGGAATATCGGCGATGCAGCAGCAGATTATATTTATACCGGAAAAAAAATAATTGATTTCGCATTGCCCGGAACATTGAAAGTGATTTGTGATTATAATACATGGTTGAATGCTGACGACAAAGAAAAATATTTTCCATTATTTCAGCATCATGAATTTTTATCGCAAAATGAGCGCTCTGCTATAATGAATTTTATTTCATTGAACCTTGCAGAAAAAAAATCAGCGAATGAAATATTGCAGGCAATCAGAGATAATGATGATGTTGTTCTTTGTTTATGGTCATCAGCAGTTAATGCCATGCAATCAGTGAGAAATTATATTGCTCAATTAATGACTGAAGGCATTCAATGCCCGGTTATTATTTGTGTTGAAAGCCACGACACAACTATTGATGAACAGCTTATTCATTTTTCTACCGAAGCCGGCGCATTGTTTCTCGAAGGAATGGGTGATGGGATCTGGCTGATGAACGACCCGAAAAAAATCAGCAACACAAAAGTGAGCGGTCGCACTTATCTCGAAACGAAAAATAATCATCAGTTCATTAATAACACTTCGTTTTCGATTCTTCAGGCAACGCGGACAAGGATTTCAAAAACAGAATATATTTCCTGCCCTTCCTGCGGGAGAACGCTTTTTGATTTGCAGGAAACAACCGCAAAAATCCGGTCTGTCACGAATCATTTGAAAGGGCTGAAAATCGCTATCATGGGCTGCATCGTGAACGGCCCCGGCGAAATGGCTGATGCTGATTTTGGTTATGTCGGCAGCGGCCCCGGAAAAATCACATTATACAAGGGCAAAGAAATCGTGAAGCGAAATGTGAGCAATGATATTGCTGTTGAAGAGCTGATTAATCTTTTGAAAGAGAATGGTGCATGGATTGAGCCATAATCATTCAATAATTTTTGCCCCGTCTTCAATCTGCGTAATATAAATTTCCGGCACAACATCAAACCTTTTTTTATAACTATCACGCATATACGTAGAAAAATTTTCTATAGAATCTGTTTTCACGATATTAATCGTGCAACCGCCAAACCCGCCGCCCATCTGCCTTGCGCCCATCACGCCATCAAAACGTTTTGCCTGTTCTACTAAGAAATCCGATTCTTTGCAACTGATTTCATAACCTTTGCTCAATCCATCATGCGCTTCAAACATCATTTGACCAAAAGATTTTAAATCGCCTTTCTTCAATAAATCACAACCATGCAATAATCTTTTGTTCTCATTAATAATAAAATTGCAGCGGCGATAAACAAGCTCAGATAATTCGTTCTTATGTTTTTCCAATTGCTCGTTGCTCACATCACGCAAAAATTTTATTTCCGGATAATATTTTTGCAGAATAGCAACGCCTTCTTCACATTGTTGCCTGCGCACATTATATTCGGAGCTTGCCAATGCATGGCTCACCATCGTGTTTACCAAAACAATTTTGTAATCAGGAAAATCAAAAGGAATGTATTCATATTCTAGACTTCTGCAATCAAGCTTCATGATGTTTCCTTGCTTTCCGTGAAGGCTTGCGAACTCGTCCATAATGCCGCACATCACTCCGGCAAATGTGTGCTCCGTTTTTTGCCCCATTATTGCAAGCTGCATCCTGCTTAATCCAAACCCGAACAATTCATTCACAGCAAAACCAAACGCAGAACAGACCGCAGCCGATGAGCTCATGCCTGCACCGAGAGGAACATCACCGTCAATCACCACATCAATGCCACTTATTGCCAACCCTTTTTGTTTGAACTGATACATCATCCCCAACAAATAAGTTGCCCATCCATCTACGGGTTGCAATTCATCAAGGCTGAATGAAAATTTTTGTTTGTATTGATTCGCAAAAACATTCAACGCATTCGTTCCGTTCTTTGCGATGCCCACATAAATTCTTTTGTCAACCGCCCCGGGCAAAACAAATCCTTCATTATAGTCTGTATGTTCTCCGATGAGGTTTACTCTTCCCGGAGCCGCAGCCAGCAAAGGTTTCTGGTTAAATTGTTCAACAAATTGCGAAATGATGTTCTCTTTCATTGCTGAAAAATAATGAATTTCTCTACATTCGCTCATCAAATTTTTTCAATGAGCTTTTCTATTTCCCGCTCAATTCAAAATGGATTGGATTTAGTTGTTCTTACAGACAAAAATGCAGAAACTGAAATCGCTGTACTTCCTAGTTTCGGCGCATTGCTTCATGCATTCAAAGTGAAGCTGGATGATGAGTTGCTCAATATCATTGATAATTATAAAAATTATGAAGAAGCTGAAAAATTCATAGGTATTAATTTCAAAAGCCCAAAACTTTCTCCATTTCCATGTCGCATTCCCGATGGAAAATATACAATTGCAGATAATGAATTTGAATTCGTAAATAAATTCATGGATGGCTCAGCCATTCACGGTTTATTATATAAAAAACCATTTGAAGTGGTTGATGAATATGCTGATGATAAAATGGCTTCATTGGTTTTAAAGTACGATTATAAAAAAGATGATGCCGGTTATCCTTTTGATTACAGATGCGAAATCAGATATTTATTAAAACCCGATAATCTGCTGAGCGTTCAGACTGTTGTTTCAAACCTGAGTGAAACGGAAATGCCGCTGGCTGACGGATGGCATCCTTATTTTCGGTTAGGCGACAGCGTGAATAATTGTTCCTTGAAATTTAATGGCGGAAAAATTGTTGAGTTCAATGAAAAACTGATTCCAACAGGAAAATTAATCAGCTATGATTTGTTTAACGAACCAAGGCTTTTGAAAGATATTCAGTTAGACAATTGTTTTGTTCCAAGACACCAGAATGTCGAAGCAGTCTGTGAAATTTATAATCCCAGCAACAAATTGAAAATTTCATTCTTCACTGATGAATCATATCCTTATCTGCAAATTTATACACCGGATGACAGGCAAAGTATTGCAGTTGAAAACCTGAGCGGTGCCCCGAATTGCTTCAACAATAAAATGGGGCTCATCATGCTCCAGCCGCGACATTCACAAACTTTTACTGTTCAATATCAGGCGAAGGTTGGCTAAAAACGTTAACTTGCCGCCCAAAATCTAGCACATGAAAATTTTGAAAATATTAGTGCCCGTTGCGTTTCTTTTTTTCCTGAGCGGTTGTGTTGAAATCAATGAAGACATCAACATCAATAAAAATGGCAGTGGTGAATGGTCGATGAATATGGATATGAGCAAGCTGCTTGAAATCATGCAGAACTATCTCGGCAAAGAAGAAATGGAAAAACAAATTCCACAAAGAAAAATGGACACCACTATTTTAATGAAAAGCATAACGGATACTTCCACTTCATTAACTGCTGAAAAGAAAGCATTGCTTGGACAAGGAAAATTGCACATGAACATGAATATGGATGATAAGATGTTCAAGACTGATATGCATTTCCCTTTCAAAAATCTAAATCAGCTTCAAGATATTTATACTTCATTGGGTGATGGCTCTATCGGAACCGGTCAGATGTTGAAGAACATGGGAAAAGCTGATTCATCTTCCGGCCAACAGCCACAAGGACCGGATATTGGTCAGATAAATTCATTGTACAGTTTCACGAGCAAGCCCGGATATATTTCTAGAACTGTGAATCAGGAAAAATTCAAAGCGCTGAAAGAAAGTGCACAGTATGGTCAAATGAAACAAGCCGGCGATATGGGAATGGAAGTCCCTTACACTGTTACGATTCATTTGCCAAAAGCTGCAAAAAAAGTGACCAACACTTTTGCAAAACTATCTGCTGATAAAAAAACAGTCACTATCAAATACAATCTCGCAGAGGTTTTAGAACATCCTGAAAAATTTGAATATACGATAGAATATTAATCAGCAATTCGCTGTATGAAAAGCAAATCATGGCTCGCACTTTTTATCATAGATGCAATCCTTGATTTGCTTTTTGTTTTTTTCAAGAAAGATGAGCTCAGATATTTCACAAAACCTTTATTAATTATTCTGCTTTTTGCATATTGTATTGCTGCGATAAAAAAGAAAGACAAATTATTTTTTCTATTATTGACTGCCTTATTCTTTTCCTTTCTGGGAGATATTTTCCTGATGTTTGAAAAGCAAGCTTCTTATTGGTTCATGGTTGGATTGATAGGTTTTTTATTGGCTCACATATTTTATATCATTCTCTTTTTGCAAATCAAAAAACAAAATCAGCCGAAAAAGAAATTGAATTTTTTGATTGCCTTATTAACGATTGCCTACACAACATTTCTGTTTTTGTTATTAAAGCCATCATTGGGAAGTTTGGAAATTCCCGTGCTTGTTTATGCAATTGTTCTTTCATGTATGTTTCTTGCAAGTTTTCATGCATTTGATTTCTCTGGACAACAATTTGGAAGACTCTGTATCATCGGCGCATTATTATTTGTAGCTTCAGATTCTTTATTAGCGATTAATAAATTTTATCAATCGTTCGCAGGTTCAGGAATTTTAGTAATGCTCACTTATGCTCTGGCGCAATTATTAATTGTGCTTAGTATAACAAAGTATATAAATTTAAAATCTGAAAATTTTAATTTCACATAGCCTGGGAAATAAAAATTGATTTAAAAACTTCGTTGCGTTCTTTGTATTCTTTGCACTCGTTGCGTGAAATATTTCTTTACTTTTAATTCATGATACAAACAGATTTTTTAGTGGTCGGCTCTGGCATCGCCGGTTTAAGTTATGCTTTGAAGGTATCGCAGCATCATCCTGATAAAAAAGTGTTGGTGATAACAAAAACACAAGCTGATGAAACAAATACAAAATATGCACAAGGCGGCATTGCAGGCGTAACCGATTTGGAAAACGACAGCTTCGACAAACATATTCAGGACACATTGATTGCCGGTGATGGATTATGCAATCCGAAAACCGTGGAGATTGTTGTTACCGAGGGTCCGGAGAGGATTCAGGAAATTATTGATTGGGGGACACGATTCGATAAAGATGCCGAAGGCGATTATAAACTTGGCAAAGAAGGCGGCCATTCTGAGTTCCGCATATTGCACCACAAAGATGTGACCGGAAGAGAAATTGAACGTGCATTGCTCGAAACAGTCTCAAAGAAAAAAAATATTGAAGTTATCAAGCATTGTTTTATTGTCGATATCATCACGCAGCATCATCTCGGTTATCTCGTTACGAAATCTACTCCTGATATTGAATGTTATGGCGTGTATGCATTGAACCTTCACACCAATCAGATTGAAAAAATTTTATCAAAGATTACGTTGTTTGCAACCGGAGGTAACGGTCAGGTGTATCGTACAACGACCAATCCTAAAATTGCAACAGGCGATGGCGTAGCGATGGTCTATCGAGCGAAAGGGAGGATTGAAAATATGGAGTTCATCCAGTTCCATCCGACTGCTTTATTTGAGCCTGGAATAAGCCCATCGTTTTTAATAACCGAAGCAGTGCGTGGCGATGGCGGCATTCTTCGCAATAAAAACGGCGAAGCTTTCATGGAAAAATATGATGAGCGAAAAGATTTGGCTCCACGCGATATTGTTGCCCGTGCGATTGATAATGAAATGAAAAAAGCAGGTACGGAACATGTGTATCTTGATTGCCTCCACATGGACAAAGAAAAATTCGTTGAGCATTTCCCCAATATTTATGAAAAATGCAAATCGATTGGCATTGATGTGATGAAAGATTTAATTCCGATTGCCCCGGCTGCACATTATAGTTGCGGGGGCATCAAAGCTGATGAATGGGGAAGAACATCTATTAAATTTTTATATGCCTGCGGCGAATGCGCATCTACAGGTCTTCACGGTGCAAACCGATTAGCGAGCAATTCATTATTGGAAGCGCTTGTGTTCAGTCATCGTTGTTATTTGGACAGTGTTCAAAAAATAAATGAAGTCCCTTTCAAAGAAAATATTCCTGACTGGAACGAGCAGGGAACAACACAACCAAAAGAAATGATTCTGATGACGCAAAGCGTGAAAGAATTACAATTATTAATGAGTGATTATGTTGGCATCGTTCGCACGAACATGCGCCTGCAAAGAGCTTTGAAGCGATTGGATTTATTGCATGAAGAAATTGAAACATTATACGAAGCAACTTCCGTTTCCCCGCAATTATGTGAAGCAAGAAATCTGATTACGGTCGGATATTTAATTGTGAAAGAAGCACAGTTCAGAAAAGAAAGTCGCGGCTTGCATTACAATACAGATTATCCCGAGAAGAGCGAGCTGTTGCAGAATATAGTACTGTAATTTTATTTCTATTTTACGCATACGATTTTTGCCCTCTAAATATTTTTACTTGCAATTATATTATTGTTCTTTTTTGCTTGTGCAAAAAAGAACCAAAAAAGCACAGCCGAAAACGAAGACAGCCCGTTTTCGGCAGAGGAGGTTGTATTAAGCTTTTGTGCTACTGTGATTTCAGATTTAGTAATTCTGTTCAGCACTTAGAATCTGAAGCTTCTTGATATATTAATACATTATTCAAACCTCTTTTAAAAGGAATAAGCATATATTCCAATAATAAATTAAGAAATAGTCGCCTGTCTATTCTTCTTCCTGAACCAAAAATACAACGGAACTCCTGTCAGCATCAAAGCCATTCCTATCGCGGCTTCGCGGGGGCGGGCGAAAATCGTATTGAAAAATAAAACAGCGCTGAAGATTACAACAATCGCAGGAACTATCGGATAGCCCCACACTTTATAAGGTCTCGGCGCATCAGGCATTGTTCTTCTCAAAATAAAAACACCAAGCGCCGTTGCACCATAATAAATAAACACAGCGAAGATTATCATGTCAGTCAACTGGTCGAATGTGCCGGAGAGCACCAGCAGGCAAGCCCACACTCCCTGATACCACATCGACACTGCAGGCACATCTGATTTATTCAATTTGCTCACTGAAGAAAAAAACAATCCTTCTTTCGCCATTGCATAATACATGCGGCAAGCAGAAAGAATCGTTGCGTGCGTTGCACTTAATGTCGTAATGCAAATCATTATAGAAATAAAAATCACGCCGCCGTTTCCCCAAAATTGTTTCACCGCTTCCACTGCAGCAATGCTATCCGAAGATTTATAAATCGCCTCTAATTGTGGAACAGAAAGCAACGACAGATATGCAGTATTCACCAACAGATAAATGGTGATGATGATGAACACGCCAACAATAATACCAATCGGCATATTTCTTTTCACGTTCTTTACTTCGCCGCCAATATAGCCAACAGAAGCCCATCCCTGATAAGCCCAGAACGCCGCAAGCATCGAAGCAAAAATGGCACTGAGCGTGATAGGCTGTGAGTTCGTTGTCTTCATATCAAAAGCCTGCTGCACATTTGCATGGCTACTACTCAACCCAAAAATGATGATGAGAAAAATGCCGACGAACACGAGCGACAAAATAAATGTGCTCACTCCTGCGCCTGTCTTCACGCCCTTCGTATTAATCCACGTGAACAAAATAATTACGACAATAGCAAGCAGCTTCACATTAAAACCAGCGAACGGATAAAAAACGCCTGCGATATTAAAATTTTCCATGGATGCAAAAACCGGCGGCATGTGAACAATGCCATTGAGCGATTGCGCAAAAATATATGCAAGCGATGAAATCGCTGCCGTCTCAATCACCGTGAAACAAGACCAGCCAAAAATAAAAGCGAAAAACTTGTTGTAAATTTTTTGGTAATAAATATACTCGCCGCCTGTGTCCGCCAAAAGCCCCGCCACTTCTGCATTACTGAGCGCACCAAACAAACTGATGATGCCGCCGAGCACCCAGCAAACCAGCACCCATCCTGATGAATGTAGCTCTGCCGCCATCGGCGCAATTTTTTTATACACGCCCGAGCCGATGATATTCGCCACACAAATAACAACCACCATGCCGAGCCCAAGTGTGCGGTTCAATTGTTTTGATGAATTCATGAAAAAGTTTAGGAATGAAAAATCAGAAAACCTTATTCCTTAAATATAGAAAACAATTCGCGAAAGCATGCAAAGGATATTTTTTATCATGTCCTTAGCTAATGAATTCTATTAAGCATCGTTGCGTCGCACTCTTGTACGGTAGGAATTCTATTGAGCGGTTTATTAGCGGCGAGTAGATTTTATTTAGTTTCGGTTGGTGAGGACACCAACCGATAGAGACATTCTATTGCTTTTCTCCTCTTTCATAACGATAGTGTTCTTGGCTTGCAGATGTAAACTTTTGAATGAATTCAGCACTATTTTCTAATTCATTTTTGGGCGAAAAAAATTCTTTCTCTATTGCCCAATTATATACGCTTTTATTTACCGGATACAAAGTTATCATACCACTTAATTTATTTTCAGAAATCCATTTTTCAGCGTCTTTCAAATCAATAAAGACCGCACTTGCAAATTTTCCCTTCGCTCCATTAAAAATCCATATCTCTTTTATCATACTAGTAAAAATAGGGGAAAAATCAAACTGATAATTTTTTATATGAACTTCAAAATTATTTCTGTTTAAATTTTTTTCACGTTCTCGCCGTCATTCCCGCGTATGCGGGAATCTGGACATGTAATTTTGAATGCATGATAAAATAAAGAGACTTAGATGCGCAACAGCAGATGCCTGTCTGCGCAGGCATGCCGGCAACTCTCTAATTAACTTCCAATTCACTTTTATTCTAAAAGCACAATTCGAAATTTTCATCTATCGGTTGGTGTCCTCACCAACCGAAACCAAAAAATAAAACGCACTTGCCGTTTGTGAAACTACAGCTCAATAGAATTTCCTCCGCACAAGAGTGCGACGCAACAATGTTGAAAAGAGTTCTGGTTTTTGTTTCCAAAAAATAAAACTGCGAATACGACGATTTACAATTGCAAATCGCCCCAGCCTTTTCGGTATTCGCGGCGGACAAACTGATTAGCTGCTTCAAAATTGGTGATGCGCATATTTTCTCCATCCCATTTATAAGTGATATATCTTCCCGGAGTTGTTGTTCCATCTTTTGTTATCTCGCGCAGATTAAAGCTGCGCAATAATAAATTTCCCATCAGCACAGTTTCAGTGAGCGGGCCTGCATAACCTTCAAAAGGAGAATCAACCTGCATGTTGCCATAACCTGCAATACATGCATCGATCCATTGCCACCAATGCCCGTCCATATCTCCTTCCACACGCATATATTTTTTTGGAACGTTCACATCTTTATTCAAAGAAAGCGGAAGTAGGCGCGGATGGCTGCCGCCCCAGCCGCAAGAAACTTTTCCTTTGGTACCGACAAACAAAGTCCCTCCTTCAAAATCATGTTCTTGCGGAACATCACCAAGCGCTTCATTCATGTTGACGCTTCCGTCAAGCTCATCAGGCCGGTCTGGAACAATGCCACCATCCATCCAATACAATAATAGGTCGCGGCCATTTTTCAATTTGAATTTATAACGAAGCGTGCTCGATGGCGGAATGCTTTCTGCATAATCGGCTTCTTTAAAAATGCCGGAGAAAACAGTGGTTGCACTTCCGGTTATTTCTGTCGGATAACCAAGCTCGAGCAATTTGAATGAAGGCCCGATAATATGACAAGCCATATCACCCAATGCACCTGTTCCGAATTTCCACCAGCCGCGCCAGTTGAACGGAACAAGATTATCGATATAATTTGTTTCCTGCGCTGTGCCGAGCCAGAGATCCCATTTGAGTTCTTTAGGAACGGGTGGCTTGTCATTCGGCCACGGAATGCCTTGCGGCCACACTGGCCTGTTGGTCCAGTTGTATACTTTTTCAATGTCACCAATCAATCCTGCTTCAAACCATTCGCGCATGGTGCGCATGCCTTCACATGATGCGCCTTGATCGCCCATTTGCGTGACCACTTTATATTTGGCAGCAGCCAGTGTTAAAATCCTTGCCTCATAAATATCATGCGTGAGCGGCTTTTGCAGATAGAGATGCTTCTTCAATTTCATGGCATTCAATCCTACGATAGCATGATTATGATCCGGGATGGCAACAGAAACCGCGTCGAAATTTTTATTTTCTTTTTCAAACATTTCGCGCCAGTCGTGATAGAAGCCGGCTTTCGGAAATTGCTTGCGGCGCGGATCAGACATTCTATCGTCGACATCACAGAGAAAAGCAATCTCAGCATTTTTTTTAGGCGCTGTTGCATAATGATGAATATCATTGGCACCTTCACCACCGCAGCCAACAGCAGCTATGTATAATTTATCGCTTGGCGCAACAAATCCTTTTCCACCAAGCACGTGGCGAGGAACAATATAAAATGATGCAGCAGTAAATAATGATTGCCTAATAAAATTTTTGCGTGGGATTTTTTTTTCATTTTTCATATCGCATGATTCGTTAGTGAGAGTGATAAATGCCAAACAAAGTTATTGGGAAAATAATTCCTCTTCGCTATTGTTGGTCGCCTGACCAACAATATATTTTTAATGCAATTTGAGTTCATGTATCATTGGCAAAAAGATAATCATGGAAGGGCCAAAATTATTTCTACATAAATTTTCTTACGCTCTCGCCGTCATTCCCGAAGTAATCTTAAATCTTCATTCGATGTTAATGAAGCTGAAGCTCAATAGAATTTCTTCCGCACAAGTGAGTGACACAACGATGTTGAAAAGAGTTCTGATGTCTGTTACCAAATATTTATTAAATGCTTTCGGGCAACCGACATTTATAATGCGGCGTTCCTATTACTATCTGCAGTTGGACAAATCATTTCTGACAAATCTCTCATGTTTTCTTCTGTGCGCACAGAAGGATAAAATCAATATTTTTTAACAGCAATATACTAAGCTGAATGACGACCTATTAACTAACAAAATCCAACAAACAATTATTATGAACAAGCATGTCTTTTTTAATAAAGCTAATATTTGCCTGCTTTTGATTTTTTTCACGGCTATTTCAATCGGTTGCCGTAAACAAAATATCAATGACAAAGCACTGCGTGATTTTCAACAAGTGAATTTGGTTTCCAATTCAGCAGCATATACGCCCACATTAACTGACCCTACATTGCAAAATGCATGGGGGCTTGCATGGGCGCCGAGCGGCATTGCATGGGTGAATTCTTTAAGCGGTCATGTGAGCGAATTGTACACAGGAGAAGGAGCTATTGTTCGTGCGCCGATAAATATTCCTTCGCCTGGTGATACGATTGGCGGGCTTCCAACAGGGATTGTTTTTTCCGGTGGCGCTGGTTTTATTCTTCCTGACAAAGCAGGTGCAAATTTTTTATTTGTAGGTGTTGATGGAGTTGTTTCCGGATGGAATGGAGCTGCTGGCAATAATGCATTTCGCCTTGCAGACAATTCGGCTACTTCTTCTTATACTGGTTTGGCAATTGCAACAAATAATGGTTCTCATTTTATATATGCAGCTAATTTCAGGACAGGCAAGATTGATGTGTGGGACACTACTTTTACGGCAGTGAAAATGTCTTTCTGGGATCCTTCAGTCCCTCATGGGTTTGCGCCGTTCAATATTCAGGCAGTCGGCTCATGGCTCTTTGTGATGTATGCAAAAGTGGGTGCTGATGGCCACGACCAAGCTGGATATGGATTGGGCTTTGTAGATATTTTTAATACAGATGGAAGCTTCGTGAAAAGATTTGCATCACGCGGGTCTTTGAATGCGCCGTGGGGAGTTGTGCAAACTCCAGCAGGTTTTTTGCAATCTGATGATATGGGAGATGAAAGCCATGATGGAAATGATAATCATGGGAAAATGAATATCGGCGATACCAATCAGCCATTCATTTTGATAGGCAATTTTGGCGATGGCAGGATCAATGTGTTTTCATTAGACGGGACTTATTTCGGGCAATTGCAAAATC
This sequence comes from Puia sp., assembly GCA_035295505.1. Lineage (GTDB taxonomy): Bacteria > Bacteroidota > Bacteroidia > Chitinophagales > Chitinophagaceae > Puia. The sequence continues at coordinate 23,991 of DATGIX010000103.1, forward strand.
ATAATAAGAAGACGATTGTGATTGATGGCTTATGGGCGCTGTCGTTTGCGCCAACAACTGCAACAGCAATAGACCCAATGCGACTTTATTTTACCGCTGGCCCAGATAAAGAAACCAACGGATTATTCGGATACCTGATCAGGCAATAAGAAAAACTACAGGGTCAAACAAAGCCGTCTCAAAACATATTGAGCGGCTTTTGTTTTATATCATGTACAAAAAAATGAAAGGCTTTCCGAGGAAAGCCCTTCACGTTCAGATGACCGTATCACAAAAAATTAATAGAGATAATAACTATGATCGAATGTGAGGTTCATATTTTTGAATCTTTCTTTTTTCTTCCTGATATAAAAGAACCGATGCATCCATTCAATAAGAGATAATGCCATGAACACATAAACAAGAGATCTGTAAATACTTAACCAGAATTCAGTTTCAAAACTCAATATAGAAAGAGGATTTAAAAGCACAACACAAGGGACAGATGCCAACAGTGAAAGATAGAAACGGTTTTTATAATCAAAATAGAAAATGATTGAAAAAGCTATTATTGAGATATAGCTAAGAACTACATAAAAGACTTCCGGCATTTTATAAAAGCAGCCAAAAAATAATACTGCTAAAATTACTTTGGTGGTGGGTTTAGCAATCATTGTTGCCATATTCATTTTAACGAACATAAAATGTAAACTATTTCTTTAGGATATTAACGGAATCAAGATCAGTCGCTTCTCGTTGCCGGTCTATTGAAATACGAAAAAGAGAAAAAATTATTTAGAGACTATATTACTTATAGGTAAAACAGAAATTATTATCGGTAGATTTTGATCACCCGACATACTATATAAAATTTTTTCTTCATCTAATCACCTGACGGAAGAATGAAAATTTGTAATATGAGAGGAGAAATTAATAAGGAGACGGGCTTACTGATGTCCACCCGCCGTCAACGATCAGTGACTGTCCGGTAATGTGTCTTGAAGAAGGTGATACTAAAAATAAAGCAGCATTCGCAATATCCGCAACAGTGGCCGGTCTCTTCATAGGTGTTATCTGTGACCATGTTTTTTCATATTCTTTATCAGATGCAGTCCGCTCAGTTATTGTTGCTCCCGGAGCAATGGCATTAATATTAATGCCATATTCAGATAGCTCGACCACCAAAGTTTTAGCAAGCATTTCGAGGCCGGCTTTTGTCATGCCATAAGCAGCAAGGTTTTTATGCGCCTGATGCCCTGTTACGGATGACATCAATAAAATGCTGCCTCCGGTTTTCTGCATCGCCATTTGCTTTGCAGCATGCTGTGCTAAAAAGAAACTTCCTGCAAGATTTAAGTTCATCACCTGCATGAATGCTTCATGAGAATATTCGAAGAACGGGCCATACAATGTGATGCCCGCATTTGCAATCGCAATAGTGAGCGAACCAAATATCTTCGAAGTTTTATTAACCATCTCATTAATAAAATTCACGTCAGATGCATCTCCGGCAATTGACATGCATTTTCCGCCGATTGCTTTAATTTTTTTTGCAGCATCTGATGCCAGTCCTTCATCCAGATCGTTTACTGCAACAGAAGCGCCCTGCAACGCAAGCTGCCTGGCTATTTCATAACCAATCCCCTGCCCTGCTCCCGTGATGATGGCGACCTGATTATTGAATGGCATAACAAAAATTTGATATAAGTAGCAATGCTGTCAAACAAAAACATTTCAAGCTACTAAAAATCCAGAATTGAAAATATTTTTCTCATCGCAAAATGTATGCGCCGTCAGGATATTAACAGATGGATTTATTTGGTGGAAAAAAATACAAGGCTGTTAATGTTTCAACATCTAACTTACACGTACCATGAAACAAAGAGAGAATAAACTCACTGAACCAACCACCATCGCAATACTAATACTTGCAACACTTGCTTTTTTTATCACGATGATCCTGCTCGACAGATTGGAAATTTTATAAGAGGCTCTTTCGAAATTTATTACAAAACACCAAGCGCATCTTCGATATCCTGCAAAAGGTCATCCACATTTTCTATCCCCACCGAATATCTTATCAAACTTTCAGGAATGCCAAGCAATTTTCGCTGCTCTTCTGTTAGCTCCACATGACTGGTAGTTCTTGGCGGCCCGGCAAGCGTGCTGACAGAACCAAGGCTGGCTGCGAGATGCACAAGTTTTAATTTTGTTAGAAATTTTTTCACGAGATCGTAATTGCCATCTAATGCAAAACTCATGATGCCGCCAAAGCCACGCATCTGTCGCTTTGCAATAGCATGACCCGGATGTGTTTCAAGACCCGGATAAAAAACATCTTTCACTTTGCGATGTTGCTTGAGATAATTCGCAATTTTTAATGCTGAAGAATTTTGTCTTTCAATCCTGAGCTCAAGCGTTTTCATCCCTCGTGCAATCATGTATGCAGGGTCAGCCTGAAGACTTGCTCCATTTATTTCACGGAAATGAAAAACTTTTTGTACGAGCTCTTTTTTGCCGGCAACCAATCCGCCCATCGCGTCAGAATGACCACAGAGAAATTTGGTAGCGCTATGAATCACAAGATCTGCGCCGAGTTCCAAGGGATTTTGATTGATCGGCGTTGCAAATGTGTTGTCAACAGCAACCACAGCATTTACTTTTTTTGCAGCAGTTGAAAGCCTTTTGATATCGACAACTTTTAATGTTGGATTTGTAGGCGTTTCCAGATAAACAAGATCGCACCCCTTGGCAATTTCCGCTTCTAATTGTTCATGATCAGTTGTGTCGCAAAGCTTGACATTAATGTTATAAAGCGGCAAAAAATCAAGGAACAATTTGCTGGCACCACCATAAGTATCTTTGATTGAAACAACTCTTTTGCCGGCAGTTAAAAAAGTGAATAATGTGTTGCTGATAGCTGCCATGCCTGTTGCGAAAGCAGTAGCAGCCTCCGCATTTTCCAGCACACGGATTTTTTCTTCCAGAACAGCTACGGTGGGATTTGTGTTCCTGCTGTAGATAAATCCTGGTGATTTGCCTAAAGAAACATCATGCCATTCATCCAGGTCATTATAAGAAAAAGCAACGCTGTTTACTATCGGTGATGTTGCAGTTCCTTTAGTATTCAAATCACCTTCACCACCCCAAACTGCTGCGGTTCCTTTTTTGCTGTTAGATAAGTCCATTTTATTTTTTATTGAAAAAGAAAGGTACTGAATTCCGTTGAACAGGAAGATATGCTCACCTGCTGAACGTTGTAATAGCCGGAAGAAATGACACTAACAATCATGTATAACCGATAAAATTATTATTGTACAAATTTATCCCCAGATTGGGGAATGCAAATTGAATAATTAATTCCAAGAGAATCTTTTTGACCTTTTTCACGGCACAATAAACGGGTATAGCATTTGTCTTATCAATTGCAAATGTCAACAAAACCTAAGTTAAGAGATTTCTATATCGCTACAAATTTTATGTGCATGAGAAACCAACACGCTTTGCTTTCGTATTATGGAGTGGCATCGGTTCCATAGGACCGGATTTCAGAAGCGCTATGTTTCAAAAAGTGATACCTGATTTTGGGATTGGGCTAAGGTTTGAAATACAGCCGAAAATGAATGTGAGAGCCGATTTTGGATATGCACCATCAAGCACAGGCGCTCACACGGCAACGTATTTTAATTTTCCGGAAGCATTTTTACGTTAATGGATACTTGAAAATTTTAAAATGAAATTCATTAAGCCTTTAATATCAATATTTCTTTTCAGTATGATCCTATTTGAAAAAGGTTTTGCGCAGGAACAAAACGCCGACACCGCCGATGTGAAGCAAAAAGACCTTATTGATATTTTTACGAAGTATGTTCACCTCAAAAAGAAGAAAGTGCCGAAAGAACGGAAAGTTTTTTTCTCATTTCTTCCATTATCAGGAGCAACAACAAACGGCAATAGCTTTATAGTTTCTTCTATTAATGCCACATTCAGGCTTGGGTCAAAAAGCAATACCGATCTTTCAAGCATTTATTTTATTCCTTACACAAACCTGAGCACAAGAATTGGTTTTATCATAAAGCCAAACGTGTGGCTGAGCGATAACAAATGGAACATGAACGGCGATCTTCGCGTAATCCATAATGATGTGAGCACTTACGGGCTGGGCAGTGACACGCGAGATGAAAATGAAAATACTATTTCCAATCAGCAAATCCGCACTTACCTGAATGCAAACAAGCAGGTTAAGGGAAATTTTTATGTTGGCCTTGGATATAATCTGGATTATTTCTATGACATCGAAGAAAGCTGGTCAGACACAACAGCAAAAAGCGATTTCAAAAAATATGGGATTGGCACCGGATGGTCTTCTAACACAAGCGGCATCGGCCCAAATTTTTTATTTGATAACAGACCAAACTCAAACAATCCGATCAGTGGTTTTTATTCTTCGCTTTCTTTCAGGTTCAACCAAAAATTTTTAGGAAGCACTTATAATTGGACATCTATTTATTTTGATAACAGAAAATATATTTCATTAAGCGATCACTGGCATTCAGTGCTTGCATTCTGGGCTTTGTATTGGGGAACTTATGGAAATGTTCCATATTTGGATCTTCCGACCACAGCAGGCGATGTGAGCGAAAAAATCGGAAGAGGATATTCGCGCTGGCGCTATCGCGGAAAACAAATGTTATATACAGAAGCTGAATATCGATTCGATCTTTCTGCAAATGGTTTTTGGGGAATGGTTGTTTTTGCAAATGCCCAAAGTTTCACTGAACCCACGACCAATCGTTTCGCATATATACTTCCCGCCATCGGCACGGGGCTCAGGGTCAAATTCAACAAGAAATCGAACGTGAACGTGACACTTGATTTTGCTGTTGGCAAAGACTCTTTCGACTGGCACCTATCATTAGGAGAATTCTTCTGATCAAATAAAATTCTGCACAATAAAGATTTCAATAACTTTATCATTCAACATTTCTTGTTGAATTGCTAACATGCTGCCATATTCCCTAACGCTCCTTAAATTTATCAGATCATGAAACTTCTTAAATTATGCACAATTTTTCTGCTCACATTATTTTTTGCGAACAATGCTTTTGCTAACGGCATTGACACAAAAGATACGCGCATGCTTACACAACCGGCAATAAGCGCCGATCACATCGCATTTATTTATGCAGAAGATTTATGGGTTGCAAATCTTGATGGCTCGCAGCCGCGAAGGTTAACAGTTGATGAAGGCATCGAATCAAATCCCGTTTTTTCTCCGGACGGAAAATGGATTGCATTCAATGCGCAATATGATGGTAATACAGATGTATATATCATTCCTGTTGAAGGTGGCATTCCTAAAAGATTAACATGGCATCCGGGAGCTGATCAGGTGCGCGGCTTCACGCCGGATGGGAAATCTGTTTTCTTTATTTCACAAAGAAATTTATTCACCACCCGCTACACGCAGTTGTTCACTGTTCCTGTAACCGGTGGTGCTGCAACACAATTGGAAATCCCGAATGCATTTTATGCAAGCTACTCACCTGATGGAAAATCGTTAGCATATGTTCCAACGCCTGATCAGTTCAAGCAATGGAAACATTACAGAGGCGGAGGCATTTCGCGCATCTGGCAATTTTCATTTGCCGATAACAGCATTATTAAAGTGCCGCAACCGGAAGGTGGGTGCAATGATGTTCAGCCAATGTGGATGAACAATTTGATTTATTTCAGGAGCGACAGAAATGGCGAGTTCAATTTATTTTCTTATGATGTTTCATCCAAACAAATAAAACAGCTCACAGAATTCAAAGATTTTCCGATCCTGAATGCTTCATCAGGCAACGGAAAAATAATTTTTGAGCAAGCAGGTTATCTTCATATTTATGATCCCGCTTCTTCATCTGAAAAAAAATTAAGCATTGGCATCGCAGCAGATCTGTTAGAATTAAGAACGCGATTTGTAAAGGGTGCTAAATATATCCGCAACGGAGATATATCTCCAACAGGCGTACGAGCAGTGTTTGATTTCAGAGGGGAGATTGTTACCGTTCCCGTTGAAAAAGGCGATTACAGAAATATTACTAATACTGTTGCAGTTCATGAAAAAAATCCGGCATGGTCGCCCGATGGAAAATCGATTGCCTACTTTTCTGATAAATCAGGAGAATATCAGCTCGACATTCAATCGCAGGATGGCAAAGGTGATGTAAAATCTTTTAAGCTGACAGGAACAGGATTTTATGCAAATCCTGCATGGTCGCCCGATAGCAAAAAAATTGCTTATGTTGATAATGGAAGAAATTTGTATTTGCTTGATGTTGCATCAGGCGCTGTCAAAAAAATTGATGCAGATGAATTGTATGTGCCCGGACCATTCAGAAATATATTTAATAGCTGGTCTTCCGATTCGAAATGGATGGCTTATACCAAAGTAACTTCTACACAGTTTAAAAAAGTAATGCTTTATTCTGTAGATGAACAAAAATCTTATGCGGTCACTGACGGATTGAGTGATGCTTCAGAGCCGAATTTTTCACGCGATGGAAAATATCTGTACTTCTTTGCTTCGACTGATGCAGGACCAGTCATCAATTGGTTCGATCAATCGAATGCTGATTTTAGATTGAATAGTTCTATCTATTTAGTCACTTTACAGAAAGAAACTATTTCTCCGCTCGCCAAAGAAAGCGATGAAGAAAAAATAAAAGAAGAAGAAAAAAAGGAAACTGAAAAAGCAGACAAAGCAAAAACAAAAGATGCAAAGAAACCCGAAGCAGCGCCTGCACCCGCTATCATGAAAATCGATTGGGACGGCATTCAAAACCGCATTATTGATATTCCTGTTAAGCAAGGGAACTATGCTAACCTTGGTGCAGGAAGCGATGATGATATTTTTTATATTGAATACAATGATGAAGGATCAGGGACATTGCATAAGTATAATCTGAAAAAAAGAAAAGATGATGAAGTGATGCCAATGGATGGCTACACGCTTTCTGCCGATGGCAAAAAGATGTTATTTATAAAAGATGGGAATTGGGGAATCACCAATGCGGGTGAAAAACCAGAGCCCGGCAAAGGCATGTTGAATGTTGCTGCAATTCAAGTGAAGATTGACCCAGCAGCAGAATGGGCTGAGATATTTGATGAAGCATGGAGAGTGAACCGCGATTATTTTTATGATCCCGGCATGCATGGCGCTAACTGGCCGGCGATTAAAAAGAAATATGAAGTATTCCTTCCGCATCTTTCCTGTCGCGACGATTTGAATTCTGTTTTGCAATGGATGTTCAGTGAGCTTTCAGTTGGCCATCATTTTATTTTAGACGGAGGCGACAAATTATATCAGCCTCAAACTATCAAAGGCGGATTATTAGGAGCTGACTACGTGATCGAAAACAATCGTTACAAAATCAAAAAAATATATGGAGGATTGAATTGGAACCCTAACTTACGGTCACCCCTAACCGAACCTGGCGTGAATGTGAAAGCAGGAGAATATTTGCTCGCAGTGAATGGGAAAGATGTTACTGCAACAAATGAACTATATCAATATTTTGAAAACACTGCCGGGAAAATTATAGAACTCACTGTTGGGCCAAATGCAGATTATAAAGACTCGAGAGTAGTAAAGGTTGTGCCTGTTGACAATGAATATCAACTACGCAACAGGGATTGGGTGGAAGGCAATTTGAAAAAAGTTACCGAATCAACAAACGGGCAGGTAGCTTATGTGTATGTGCCTAATACGGCTCAATTAGGCCATGATTATTTTAAAAGATATTTTTATCCGCAGGCCGATAGAAAAGCTATCATTGTTGATGAAAGATTTAATGGAGGGGGAAGCCTTGCCGATTATTATATCAACCTGTTGCGCAATCCTTATCAGGCTCACTGGAACATGCGCTATGGAAAAGATCTTAAATCGCCGAGCGCATCTATTCAGGGACCGAAGGTGATGCTGATTAATGAATCAGCAGGTTCAGGTGGCGACATGCTTCCATGGATGTTCAGGAAATTTCAAGTGGGCACATTAGTAGGAACCCGCACATGGGGCGGGCTTGTTGGAATCTTAGGTTTCCCCGAATTTATTGATGGCGGAAATGTAACTGCACCGAATGTTGGCATTTGGACTAAAGATGGATTTATTGTGGAGAATGTAGGTGTTGCTCCGGACATTGAAGTGGAGCAAACGCCTGCAGATGTTATTAAAGGCAGAGATCCGCAATTGGAAAAAGCTATTGAAGTGGCTTTGGATGAACTGAAGAAAAATCCTCCCGTAGAACCGACAAGACCACCTTATCCGGTGAAGGTGAAGAATTAAATCACGAATATATTTTAAATCGATTTTATACTAATCCTGGTTCTGTTTCGAAATAAAAAGCACAGTAGCAAAAACTATTGTGCTTTTTTATTTTTATCTGAAAAACTATTATTAAAACTGCTGAATAATAATCCGCCAATCAATGCTGCATAAGCAGACATTCTGTATGGGTTTGATTGGATATAGCATGTGCCCGAAGTGCAGCCCACAAATCTCCAATAAAAAAACCCCGCGATGCCACCAAGCACGGTGCCTGTTACTGTGAGCAAATATTTTTTTCTGAAAAAAATCATGTTTGTTGTTTAGTATTCTGCAATCGCTTTACTGCATCTGCTCTCAAATTTAAGACACTAAGACGGATTGCAAATTAGAATTAAAATACCATCCACAACATTTTACTCGTTTGTTCAAGCAATGGGTTGGGCAATCGCCGAATGAGTATAGAATGCTGAATTGAAAAAATAAAGCTCCACGACCGGAAAATGTAATCCGATATTTATTGAATGAAATCTTCGATTATTACGCAGCAGATTCCTGTTCCGAAGTCGCTTCTTTTTGCAGCAGGTCTGTCGCGTCGAGCACCCATTTCGGCATCATCACATCGCTGCAAATCGTCCAGCTTTTGCCATCGAAGCACAAAGAAAACTCATAGCGCTTTCCTGCTTCATCACTCACATCCACATGGAATGTGGGAGTTGACATACTGCTTAATTTTAAAAAATTGAATTCTCTGAGGCGGCCGCCTGTTTTTAGATAGCGGGTGAATTGTACGAGTTTCTGAAAGAGGTTAGACATTTCATTAAGATTTGGATAATTAAGAAAACCAAAAAAGATGCCAAGTTTTCAACATCACGTTAGTAATCAATATTGATATAAATATTTTCATAACTTAAGCCTATGAAAAAACTAATCTGCTTAAGCGCAAGCTTCATCATTATTATTGTGCTTCACGCACAAGTCACTATCGAGAATCTCCTTTCCGCTCCATTTCCAAGCGAGCTAAAAAGCTCACCGGATGGGAAACATATTGCATGGGTGTTCAACAACAAAGGCGTAAGAAATATTTTTATTGCAGACGCTCCTTCATTTGCTCCAAGACAAATCACCAAACATATTTCAGATGATGGCATTGATATCAGCGATCTTAATTTTTCTGCCGATAATAAATATATTCTTTTCACGGAAGGCAATTCAACAAACGGAGCAGGTGAAGCTGCAAATCCTGCGTTGTTACAGGAAAAGACCGGGCAATTTGTGTGGATGGCTAATATTGACGGATCTGGTTTGAGAAAAATTGCAGCAGGTGATGCTGCCTTGTCATCGCCTGATGGCATCACCATATTATTTTATTCAAAAGGAAAAGCATGGCAGGCTTCATCTGTCGATACTTCAAAAGCCGCTGCACAACTTTTTGAAGCGAGAGGAAACATGGCTGATCTTCGCTATTCGCCGGATGGAAAAAAAATTGCATTCATTAGTCATCGCGGCGATCATGCATTTCTTGGCATTTATAATATCGCTCTTAAAACAATTGAATATCCAGATCCATCTGTTGATATAGATGTTCAACCGGTTTGGTCACCTGATGGAAAATGGATTGCCTACATCAGAAATCCAAATAGAAAAGATGTGCTTCCTTTCACAGAGCTTCGCGAAGGAAGCCCTTGGAGCATTCGTTTATTGGATGTAGAAAAAAATATTGCCAAAGAATTATGGAAAGCTGATGAAGGCAGAGGAAGCGTTTTGCACATGGGATTTCCTGTTACAGATAATTTTTTATTATGGGCTGATGGCAACCAACTGATATTCCCATGGGAAAAAGATGGATGGCAGCATTTATATGCAATTAATATTTTTTCCGGCGGATCTCCGCGCTTGCTCACAGCAGGTGATGGTGAAATAGAATACATGACGCTATCAGCAGATAAAAAATCTGTTGTCTATAATACAAATATTAATGACAGCCATCGCCGCCATATTTGGAAAGTGAATGTGAGTGATGGCAAAGCAGTTCAGGTTTCAAAAGGAGAAGGCATTGAGTGGTATCCTGTGAATACGGTTTCAGGCATTGCTGTCCTTCGTTCTACATCGAGTGCGCCGGGCTGGCCATCATTATTGAAAGAAAATGGCACAGCAGAAAAAATTGCCGTTTCATTATTTCCTGCAGAGTTCCCTGAAAAATTATTGGTCACTCCGCAAATGGTTTCGTTCTCTGCAAAAGACAGCATGCTGATCCATGCACAAATATTCTTGCCTCCGGGATATCAGAAAGAAAAAAAATATCCTGCATTGCTTTTCTTTCATGGTGGCTCACAACGACAAATGTTATTAGGTTTTCACTACATGGGATACTATTCAAATGATTACGCCATGAATCAATATTATGCATCGAAAGGATATATAGTGCTTGCAGTGAATTATCGAAGCGGCATTGGTTATGGAATGGAATTCCGCGAAGCATTGCATTACGGAGCAAATGGAGGAAGCGAATATAATGATGTGATCGGTGCGGGATGGTATCTTCAAAAAAGAACTGATGTTGATATCAATCGCATTGGGCTTTGGGGCGGATCGTATGGTGGTTATTTAACAGCTATGGGATTATCACGCAATTCAGATGTTTTCAAATGCGGAGTGGATATTCACGGTGTTCACGACTGGAATGAAGAAATGAAAAATTGGGTTGCCAATTATGATCCGGCAACAAGAGCGTCTTTTGCAAAAACAGCCATTGAGTCTTCGCCTGTTTATTTTGTGGATGGATGGAAATCGCCCGTGCTGTTCATTCATGGAGATGACGACAGAAATGTTCCCTTCAATCAAACAGTTAATATTGTTGAAAAAATCAGGGCAAGGAAAGTATATTTTGAAGAACTGATTATCCCTGATGAAATTCATGATTTCTTATTGCATAAAACCTGGCTGAAAGGGTATCATGCCGCTGCTGATTTTTTTGAAAGAAAAATGAAATAAAAAATCTTTGTTTTTCAATCAAAATTTATTTTGAATTCGGTTAAACCGGGATTAATTGTTTTCAAAGAAAAATCGAATCCATGATTCAATAATATTTCTCTGATCAGTGCAAGACCAATTCCTTGCCCGTCTTTTTTTGTGCTATAAAAAGGAGAAAATAAATGTTCTTCGAATTGAGGTAGAATTCCTGAGCCGGAATCCTGAATAATCAATTGCTTTGAACGCGAATGTCTGATAATCGTAATACACCCTTCTTCATCAATTGCTTCCATTGCATTTTTGATAATGTTAATTAAGACCTGTTCTAATTGTTGTGAATCTGCAGTGACGATAAAAGAAGATGAATCATATTTCTTTTGAAAAACTATTCTTTTTTCTCCGGCTTTCAATTGCATTAATCCGATAACATTATTCAACAATGCTATCAGATCAATTTGTTTTTTTTGTGGCATTGGAATGCGAACCAGATCTGCAAAATTCCGCATGAAAAAATTGAGATTGTCATTTCTCTGCATAGCCACCTGCAACGCATTTTCAATGGGCTCGCTGTTTTGCTTCGATTGCAATGTGGATTGCAAAATTGAATTCACCGGTCCGATGGTATTATTCACTTCATGCGCCATCATGCGGATCACTTTGCCATAAGTTTTTTTCTCTGCTGCAAGAATTTCTGCGGTGAGCTCTTCAATCATCACAAACTGCCTTGCAAAACCTCTGTCAATGAAATGTGATTTTTGCAATTTGTAAGTTTCGGCTCCATTCAATGTGATTGTCTGTGCTTCGCCTGATTTTAATTTTTTTATTTTTTGTATAACGGGATGAGTTAATAATTCATCCAAAGATTTACCAATCAATTCCTTTTCTTCCATTGATAATAATTGCAGCGATTTCGGATTAGCTTGCTTGATACTTTCGTCATAATCTAAAATCAAAATCCCGGTTGGCGAAGTGAAAATTAATTTTTCGAGAAATAAATGTTGCTGTTCTTGTTTGGTCCGCTCTGTGCGAAGTTCATCAATCATCTGATTATATACATTGATCAGCTCATCCATTTCAAATTTTCCTGTTGTCAAAAATTTTACATTAAAATCCCTGTCTTTGATGGCATCTGTTCCCTGCATTAATAATTTTAAAGGCTGAATAAGCTCGTTGTACAATTGCCATGAGATGATAATGGAAATGATAATAAAAACTTCAGAAACGATGAAGAGGATTTTATTCTCTTTGAAAATGAAATAGGATAATACCAGAGCAACGATGTGCAGCACTGCTACAAACAAAATGTATTTAGTCCGAAGCTTCATCGTATGGTATATTATATTTCTCCAGCCTCCGATACAGAGCGCTGCGTGTGATCCCTAATGATTTTGCTACTTTCGTGATCCTGTTCTTATGAAAATCCATGGCTTTGCCGATCATCTGTATTTCGATTTCCTCAAGCGTCAGGCTGCCGACTTCAGGCAATTGCAATTTGCCTTTTTTATGATCAGCTATTTCAAGCTGTGATTGAAAATCATTTTCATCAAGCCAGTCTTTCTTTGTTACCAGAATTGTTCTTTCAACAAGATTTTTTAACTGGCGGATATTTCCCGGCAACTGCAAATGCTGTAGCCATTTCATCGCACTTGTTGTTACAGACAAATTCGGGCGTGCATAAATTTCGCGAAGATTATCAACAAAAAAATTTACCAGCAACGGAATATCTTCCGGCCTTTCTCTCAGCGCAGGCAATTTAATAGTGATGAGATTAATGCGGTATAATAAATCCTCTCTGAAAAAACCATTCTGCACCATTTCTGCAAGATTGCGATTGGTAGCACAAATCACTCTTGTATCAACAAATTTTGTCCGGCTGCTTCCTAAGGCCTCATAAGTTCTGTCCTGCAACACCCGCAATAATTTAACCTGGCTGCTTTGATCGAGGTCGCCAATCTCATCTAAAAAAATACTTCCTTTATTCGCCATTTCGAAACGGCCAATCCTGTCAGCCTTCGCATCAGTGAATGCTCCACGAACGTGACCGAACATTTCGCTCTCGAACAAACTATTTGAAATGCCGCCCAAATTCACTTTTACGAATGGCTTATTATTCCTCAAACTATTTTGATGAATGGCTTCTGCAATCAATTCTTTTCCGGTCCCGCTTTCGCCGACGATTAATACAGAAGCATCAGTTTCTGCTATCCGACCGATAGTTTCTAAAATCGAAAGCATCTTTACATCTTCGCCAATAATTTGTTGGAAGGAGTAACGGTCGTCTAATTTAGTGCGATTTAATTTTTCCGTTTTCTTTTCGCGAAGGTTGAGCAATGTTTGAACAGACTGCAACAAGTGATTATTATTCCATGGCTTGTTAATAAAATCATTGGCACCCGCTTTCATTCCTCTAACGGCAAGTTCAATAGTTGCCCAACCTGTTATTAATATCACCGGGACAACAGGATGAATTTTTCTGATTTGTTTCAGCAATTTCATTCCTTCATCGCCGGAAGTTTCAATGGAAAAATTTAAATCGAGCAAAATGAGCGTTGGCGTATTATGATTGAGCCATGCCAATGCTTCATTCGGAGAACTGACATCTTTCACCGAATAAGATTCCTGCTGCAATAATAAAAGCAGCGAAGTTCTGACAGCATTATCATCATCAATAATCAGTATCATGAGAGAGGCAAGTTAGGAATTTTTGAATCGTGAATGGTGAATAGTCAATGGTGAATAGTTCAAAAAAGTTTAGGTTTAAAAATGAAAATAAACTTGCCGTTAATAAGCGACAGCTAAATAGAATTACTACTGTACACGAGCGCGATTCCGAGCAATCGGGACAGGCAGCAACGATGTACCACAAAGAACAAATGCCCGTTACCAAAAATAAAAAACTAAAATCACAACCAGCGAAAATCAAAGAACCACATTCATCATTCACTATTGACCATTCACAATTCACCACTTCATTCTTCATGCAGCGCAACAGCCGGATAAATAGCAGCAGCCTGCTTTCCGGGATACAGTGAACAAATCAGCACTAATAAATAAATGAATATAACCGATAAAAAAATCGCTGTGATGTAAACACTTGCAGGCAGATCAAACACATTCAATAACGGGAATTGAACTGCGAAAAATGAACCGACGATTAATGAAAGCGTTGCCAATATCATTGCTTCAGAAACCAATTGTGACGAAACAGATTTTCCTGTTGCGCCAACAGCTCTTCGTAAACCAATTTCTCCTTTGCGTTTATTAATATTATACCAAAGAACGCCAAACAAACCCAGGGCAACATTTATGACGAGAAAACAAGCAACTATAATAGAGACAATCATTGGCACAAGTGCAAAATAATTCTTGTTCTTTCTTTTATTAACCAAATGCTCAATCTCAACGTTTGAATTTTTCATATAGTTAGCCATCACTTTGTATAAACGTCCTTCAAATGCAGCATCTGCATCTGGTGTAACTTTAATCAAAATATTGCCCAGCCAATGAAATGATCCTGTGTCCAATCGCACAAAAGCAGCCGGATCCACTTTTACATAATCGCCTTTCACTTTGGCATCTTCTACTATCCCAATCACTTTTATCTTATTCTTTTCATTGTGGTCAAAACTAACCAGCTTGCCAATAGCTTTGTCGTTACCAAATAATTTTTTCTTTAAAGTCTCATTTATAATAACTGTATTTGCGTTTGCAATGGCATCTTGTTTGTCAAACCATCGACCTTCGAGAATCTGCATATTCAGCACATCCTTATAGCTGTCTTCGACACTAAATACATCAACTTGCTCACGTGAATTGTTATATCGTATACCATCTCCATTGGTTGACATTGAAAAAGGCACATTATCAGAAGCAAAGCTCATCTCTTTAATTTGGCCCATTGATTTTACTGTTTGTCTTAGCGTATTATAAAACAGTGCCAAGGAATCAGTATTATCTGTCTTATATGAGTTAGTATAATTAACAACCCATGCATTTTCATAATCAATGCCCATCGGTTTTCTATAATTCTGATAATAATAGACAAGTAATGTGAATACCGCAAATATTACCATGAAAGAAAAAAATATTTCAGATATCAATAAAAAATTTTGCTTCTTTTTATTCCAAATTAATTTGAATAAATGCCTGAACATAAGATGATGATTAAAAAGTTAATTAATTTTTATTGCGCTTTCAATGCATTCACCACATTCAATCTCGACATGCGCCATGCCGGGTAAACGCCCGACAGCAAACCGAAAATCAAACAGCTCAGTAACGCAATCGCTAATACTGTAAAATTCAAAGACAGTTCAAGGTTTGCAATCAGGTTTGTGCTGTTGATTATTTTTAGAATAATGACTGACAAAGCAACTCCAATCAGGCCGCCTAATAAAGTAAGTATGATATTTTCGACAAGAAACTGATATACCAAAGTTTTCGATGATGCGCCAAATGCTTTGCGCACGCCAATTTCGGAAGAACGTTCCATAATGCGCGTCACATTAATGTTTACAAGATTTAAAGCAGGAAGCAACATCACCAATAAAACAAATATGCCGATTGCGGTAAGTGCGTAGTTAATGCCGGATTTTTCTTCATCTCCTGTATCAACATATGCTTTGATGAATGTTTTTGCATGACTATATATTTTGTCATAATCCTTGCTTTCCATCGGCATCTTGCTGATCATCTGTTCATACTCTTGTTGCATTCGTGGAATATCTGCTTTGGTAGTGCCAAGTAATATACCCGTATAATTCCCACGATAGCTTTTGTTATTATAATCTGTTTTCGATACAGTATATGGGAGATAAATATCACTGTAAAGCATATACGTAGTTATAGGAACATTCCTTACTACACCACTTACCCTGTATTGCACATTATCTGCTTCAATATATTTTCCGACTACTGAAGTAAGGTCTCCAAAATATTCTTTTTTAGTGTCTTCCGAAATTACAGTGACATGCTCGCCATTATCAATTTGTTGTTTTGTAAATGGTTTGCCTTCCAAAAAATCAAAATCAAGCACATCCCAAAAGTCTGCATTAATGTATTTATAATTGATTACTACTTTTTTGTTGTTAACGTAAGTATTAGTACTGCTAAATCCAGAAGAAATTGCTACTTTAACAGGTGTTCTTAAGCTGCATGCATAATGATTCAAAAAATAAAATGACACTGGCCCTGAACTGCTATTCAGTCCTCCTTTGCTCATTCCCCTTTCTTCAAGTCCCATAATATAGAGCGACCTGTCCCTTTTCTTATCAGGATATTTATCATTGACTACTTTATCGATGAACGCCGTCAGCACCATCAGTATCGTGAGCGTGAAACTGATCCCGAACAAACTGATGAACGTGAAAAATTTTCTGCGCTTTAAAACGGCAATGGCTATTTTGAAATAATTTTTTAGCATGATTCAGGATTTACTATGTATGATTTTTTCAATTGTACTTTCATTATTAATTTTTAATTCATAATTATTAATCGTTTTATTATGTAACCAGCATCTGCTCGATTCTCATCATCGTTGCGTCGCACTCTTGTACTTTTGCTATTCTATCCACCTTTAGCTTCACAATCGGCAACAACTTTCATTTCAATTTTTCATTCCCAAACATTCTGATCCTTTATTTTTCATTACTCATTTTTTTATCCTCCGGCCTAAAAGGCCGGAGCTAGTCAAAACAACTTGCTATTTCAGCATACATGAACTACAACAACCATTATTGACCATTCACGCTCTCACTGCACTTGTGATCCATCAAACAATCTCACCAGGCGATGCGTTTTTTTTGCCATGTTCTCATCGTGAGTTACCATCACGATGGTTGTTCCCTCTGTTTTATTTAAATGCAATAAAATATCCATCACTTCATTTCCCATCGCGCTGTCAAGATTTCCTGTAGGCTCATCAGCTAAAATAATTTCCGGTTTACCGACAATAGCCCGCGCAATAGCAACACGCTGCTTTTGTCCCCCGGAAAGCTGCGTTGGAAAATGTTTCACCCGATTGCTCAAACCCACTTTCCCAAGTGCTTCCTCAGCCAATTGTTTTCTTCCTTTTTCAGAACTTGAGCGATAAAGCAATGGAAGTTCTACATTGTCCAACACTTTCAAATCATTAATGAGATGATAATTCTGAAAAATGAACCCGAGTTTTTTATTCCTGAAATGCGCAAGCTCCTTATCAGAAAGATTAGTTGTTTGTTGCTCATCAATTTTAATATCGCCTTTTGTCGGCACATCCAGTAAGCCCATAATATTCAGCAGTGTGCTTTTGCCGCAACCGCTTGGCCCCATAATGGACAGAAATTCTCCTTTCTCAATATCCAGGCTAATGCTGCTCAGCGCTAATGTTTCGATGGTTGATGTGCGATATACCTTCTGAACATTTTGTAAACGGATCATATTGATTTATTTTAATTTTTTTATTTCTCCGGGCTGAAGCCCGGAGCTAGTCTAATTATTCATCAGCATTTATTATTCATCATCATTTACTACTCACTATTCACCATTGACCACTCACTTATAAACTATCTTCTCATTCTTTTCAAAATCATACAATGAAAGATAACGAAGCTGATAATATGCTCCCCAAAAATCACGCAATGAAGAAATATAATCTCTCTTCGCCTGATCTTTTTCCTGAAATGCAATGCTCAAATCTGTGATGCTTAAATTACCAAGCACATACCTGTCTTTTGCAATCTGATATTTCTCGCTTGCAATACTATCAGCTTGTGCTGAAAGAATAACCTGATCTCTCATCATATCATACAACGTGACTTGCGTCACGATCTGCTGAATAAAAATTTGCTTGTCCTGCTCAACAGTATATTCTACCAACTGCATATTTGCCTGCGCTGTTTTTGTTCTTGATTTTGCCCTGCCCCAATCAAGAATCGGTATCACAAAATTCAATTGCACCAATTGCTGATCCTGCGGATTTTGATATACGCCTTCTACAGACACAGCACTTTTCGAATAACCAAGATTTGCATTGAGCGTTGCATTTAAACCATTGTCTCCACGAGCCTTGGCAACATCGCGTTTTGCTTCAGCAATGCGGCGCATGAATGCAATTGCATCCGATCTGTTTGCATAAGCTTGTGCAAGCACTTTATCAGTTTCTACATTCATGTTTATTGTTGCAGCCGGCAATGCTAAAGATATCTTATCAGCACTTGACAATCCAATGTAAGCCCTCAGGTTCAGCGTCGCAATCTGCATATCACGTTTTGCAATGCCTACTGCTTTTTGTGATTTCAATTGTTCAAGCTGAAGCTGCAATATTTCGTTCTTTGATATTTTACCAAGCTCCAGTTTTTCATTGGCGATGCGCTGAATATTTTTTGTGTTCGACAAGTTGGTTTCTGCCACCTGCAGATTCACCTGCGCTAATAACAAATCAAAAAAATATCCGCTTACAGTGATGGAAACCTGTTCCATTGATTCTATATAAGCCTGTTTACTTTCTTCAAATTTTAATGGCTCAATTCTTTTATCCCATTTCAAAGAGTTGAACTGCCATAACGGTTGCGTGTAACCGATTCCATAAGGAACACCATTGTACAAAACATTTTTTCTGTCAAAATCATCAAAGCGTTGCAATTGTGTGGTACCATAAATTGTTCCACCCGTTGCGGCAATACTTTGACTGAATGAAAGATTTAGTGATGAATTATCATAATGAATCGGTTGAAATTGAATGGTTCCGTCGGGCTGAATAACCTGATTGAAGGTTTTGCTATAACCGGGCAAAGTCCCGTTGAGCGACAGTTGTGGCTGATAGTTTGAGCGGAATGTTCTCCATTGCCAGTATTTGGTTTCTTTGGTTGTTGCAGCCTGTTTTGAAGCAATTGATTTTTCTTTTGCCATTGCCACCACTTCTTCCAATGAAAGCCTGATCGTATCATTTGCATTCTGACAAAATCCATTATCAAAAAAAACAGCCAGACTAAAAATATATAATAACACAATCTTCATAATTCCTGAGCTATCTTAGTTATTAATAGAAATTTCTTTTGAGTTTCTATACTCGCTCATATCGGAAATGATAATCACATCGCCAGGCTGAACATTATCTTTTATCTCCACAAAATCAAAATTGCTCATGCCGATATGAACCGTTCTTCTAACGGCTTTTCCATTGTTCACCACAAAAATATCCTGAGAGGATGCACCTTTGAAACCGGTACCATTCGCTACACGCAGAACATTGTTATGCGTTGCTGTTATGATAAACACATCCACTTTCATATTCGGCCTGAATAACTTATTATCATTTTCATTCAATCTTATTTCAAACGAAACAATATTGTTTTGTACTGACGGATAAATATTTGTGATGGTGCCGCGGACTTCTGTTTCATTAATCTTGATAATAGCATCCATTCCATTGTGCAACTGATCAATATAATTTGCAGAGATGCTTCCAGTGACCTTGAAGCTTCCAAGATTTGCGATGCGTGCAACAGATTCCCCTTCTTTTATAGATGAGCCAATATTTTTATTGATCCATGTGATGACGCCGGCGCGGCTCGCGACCATATTGGCCAGTTTTAATTTTCTCTCTAATTCATGCTGCTCATTTTCCTGAATGGAAGCAGCTATTTCCGCTTCTTTCATTTCCACCTGCATGGTTTGTTGCTTATTCTTTATTTCGTTTTCCAACTGTAGTTTTTCAAGATTTGCCACTTTTAAATTGAGCTCTGCCTGATCGATATTTTCTTTCGTTCCGCCACCCGCTTTAAATAACCGTTTTGCATTTTCAACATCTGCTTCAAGGCTGTTGATGCGAAGCTGTTTGATGTCGTTGTTTGATTTGATATCATAAAAACTTTTATCCAATTGAAGCTTTAGTTTTTTGATATCATTCTTTTTTGATTCGAGCTGAAATTTCAATTTCTCCAGTTCAGTTTCAGACGCGGATTTATCAAGCATCAAAATCGGTTGACCCGCGTTCACCTTACTTCCTGCATCCATCATCACTTTTTGAATGGAGGCATTGATGGGGCTTGTAATAATCTCTTCAAATTCCGGAAGCACTTCACCAGTTGCACTAATTGTATTTTCAACATTTCCTTTTTCAACAACAGCAGTAGTAATTACAGATTTATTAATGGAAGATTTGAAAGATGAGCGAAGGAGCAATATTGAGATAAATAATACGAATGCAAATACAAGAACATAAAGAATTGTTTTTCGTTTTCTATTCACTATCACCTGTTCTGGCAGCGCAGTATCCATTGTTGAAATATTTACAGAGATATTTCAATCAAAATGCCAAACACAAACAAATAATTTTCAGTTGATAATAAATTTTACGCAAATAAAAAACGTCCGGTTTCGGACGTTTCGTTCGTTTCAATATTGCCTTATTTAAAATTGAAGGTTGAATTTTTATTCAGCAAATGGTTTATCTATCGCTATACTTTGTTTCGTGAACCATCTCGCACCATCTTCTGCAATGTATGCACAGTCTTCAAGGCGAACTCCAAATTCTCCGGGAAGAACAATGGTTGGCTCAATGCTGAAACACATGCCGGGCTCCAATAATTTTTTATTTCCAAGAACCATGTTACCCCATTCGTGTCCATCCATTCCAATGCCGTGACCGGTTCGGTGCGGGCAGCCCGGCAATTTATAGCCCGGCCCGAAACCTGCATCTATCAAGACTTTGCGGGCAGCGATGTCAACATTCTCACAAGGCTGACCAATTTTTGCAGCAGCAAATCCTGCAGCCTGTGCTTTCTTTTCAAGATTCCAGATATCAAGCTGGCGTTTTGTTGGCTCGGCACCGAACACAACTGTCCTGGTAATATCAGAAGTGTAGCCTTCGACAGTGCATCCGCAATCCATCAAAACAATATCGCCTTTTTTAATATGCTGTGGCTTGATGCTTCCGTGTGGTAATGCCGATGATTCACCAATATTCACAAGTGCGCCATCTGAATTGCCACCTAATTTTCTATGCGCTTCGCCGATAATATCAGACAATTCTCTGTTCGACATTCCTTCTTTTAAACTGCTAACGCCAACCCTGATTGAAGCAATAGTAATATCATTTGCTTTTTGTAACAACGCAATTTCAGCGGGAGATTTTATCATGCGGCATGTGGCGGTTACAGGATCTCCGCTCACAAAATTCAGGTTAGGCGCTTCTTTCCGAACACCATCTAAAACAAAAAAGCGAAGCCTTTCTTCCATCCCGATATTGCCACCATTAATACCATATTCTTTCAGCGTGTCGACAATCACTTTATAAGGGCTTTCATGTTCTTCCCAAATCTTCACATCATTGCCAATTTTTATCAGCTCGCGAAGTCTGTCTGCCTCAAACGCAGGGCTCACATATTTCACTTCCCCTTTTGCCGGAATAATTGCCACCATCGTGCGTTCGCTTGGCCACCAGTGAATGCCCGTGAAATAAACAAGCGAAGTGCCTGAATCAAGCAGCACAGCCTGAATATTATTTTCAGCCATTAATTTTTGCGCTTTCGCCACACGCGTTTTTCTTTCTTCCACAGTGATCGGCACAACATTGTCTGTCATTTTTTGAAGCTTGTCCAGATTGAAATGATCATGCTTTTTATTGCCGGAGGCCAGAGAAGAAGCACTTGAAAGAATTGCACCTGTTCCGGCAGACAGTTTAATAAAATCTCTTCTTTTTAAGCTCATAAGTTTAAGTATGATATAATTAATAATGATAATAGGAAAGAAATAAAGTTAAGAAACCGGAAGAACGCAAAAATATTTTTTTTATAAGCGGCAACTCAATGACTAACAGTGATGCATATCCTATTTATTGCTGATGCGCTGCCCAAAATATGGCATTTCGAAAAAGCAGAGTATATGCAGTATTATCAAATAAATCAGGGGAATGTCCCATAAAGACATAAATATTTCTGGCCGCAAATTTTTCATTAGACCAGATCACAGGATGATCACCCATATTAATGTCAGAAGATGGCGAATAAGATGATTCATCAACACTTGCCATCACATGCACATTTGGCCGTGGGTTTTTATCATAGGTGTACCATTCTTCTTTTTTGATAATAAATGATGAAGGCAAGCCTTTCATGCAAGGGTGTGAAATGTCTTCAATATTTACTTTCGCATCCACAAAAGTGGCAATATAATTTTTGAACCTGATGCCTCCCATGAATGTTGAAAACCATTGCCACATTTGATAACCGTCAAATTCGCCAAGCAATGTTGCATGATGAAACCCAAGCCAGCCACTTTTTTTATTTGCAATATATTTTTCAAAAGCTTTCACCGCAGTATCCGTCCACGCATAAGGCGCATAATCCAATTGAAGAAAAAGCTGAAACTTCATGAGGAAAGAATCGTTGATGCGCTTTGTATCAGTGATATATTCAATGGAGAAATTGCTGTCAGCAGCTAATTTGTCGAGCCAGGTTTTTGCTCTCTGTGAATATTGAATGTGATGACCACCGTTTTCATACAAAGCAAGCACATGAAACCTTGCAGGCTTTTTGTCTTGTTCATTTTGTGAGAAACCTGAATAAAAAATGAAATTCAACAGCATAAACATGAATCCAATTTGTTTCGCCATTATATTAAAACATTTATGATCCTGAAATTTTCTGAATTTCTTTTACATAAGCTGCGCCGATTGGCAATTCAGTTTGTTTAATCCAAACTGCGTTCTTTTCAATTTTGCTGATTTGTTTTTTAGAAACAATATATGAACGATGGATTCTCACAAACAAAGAACCAGGCAATAATTCTTCTGTCTCGCTCATTGTGAGTCGTGACAATATTTTTTGATTGCTCAACACGAACTGCATATAATTTCCATTGCTTTCTACGTATAAGATATCATCCAGCACAACACGAATCTGATCATAGCCACTTTTTACAAATATTGAATCATGAATATTTACAGAATCATTGGCATTATTTTTTAGTTTATATTGTTCGTATGCTTTAGTGCAAGCTTTCAAAAAACGAGCTTGAGAAAATGGCTTTAGCAAATAATCGATCGCGTCCAGCTCAAAACTTTGCACGGCATGCTCACTATATGCAGTTGTAAATATCACCATCGGAGGATTCGTAATAGCTTTCAAAAAATCAATGCCTGAAATATCAGGCATTTTTATATCAAGAAAAATGAGATCAATTTTATTTTGCTGCAGATAATTGATTGCTTCAAATGCATCTGTGAAAAATTTTTTAAGCTCGATAAAAGAAATTTTAGACGAAAGGCTTTTTATCACCTCCAGCGCAATCGGTTCATCATCTATAGCAATTGCTTTTAGCATTCTCAAATTTAAATTTCTTATTTCATATTATGGCTGAATAGCAAGCTGAACAAAAAACTCCTGCCCATCAGCATTCACTGAAGCCTGAAACCTCCCGCCATAAATCAATTTCAATCTTTCAAGCACATTCTTAAAACCAATACCTGAGCGCTCTTTTTCGGGGTCATTGTCGTTCTTTGCATGCATGCTGTTTCGCACTTCAAATAAAATATTTTTCTCATTACATTCCAGATTGATTTTTATCCATGATTTTTCTTTCAGGCTGATACCATGCTTGAATGCATTTTCAACAAATGGAATCAAAAGCATCGGAGCAATTTTGTGGTTACAATTTTGCCCGCTGATATTGTCTTCAATAATAATATCAGAAGACAATTCTGTGCGCAGCTTTTGCAATGCAATATAATTTTTCAGGTAATCAATCTCTTTGCTCATCTGAATGAAATCAAGGTTGTTTTCATGAAGCATGAATCTCATCATGTCACCCAGCTTTTGAATGCCGCTTGAGGTCCGCTCTGCATTTTCCTGTAATGCTGTTCCATATAATGTATTCAGCACATTAAAAAGAAAATGCGGGTTAATCTGAGAGCGCAGAAACTGCAAATCAGTTTTTGATTTCGCGATTGTTTTTTCTGCACCACGCAAAAGCTGAAGCTCGTCTTTTCGTTTTTGATAAACAAGCCATGTAATCGGCGTGATGATAAACAATAAAACAGATATATATAATACCAAAGCAGGAGCAAACCCTTCATGAATAAAAAACATTATTGGAATGGAAAATATTGAAGCAGACAATAATAACCGAAAAACAATAGCAGGCTTTAAAAAAGATTCGTTTCCTTTTATCGGAAAAATCCAATACATGTTGCTGATCGCCATCAAAAAAACCGGGAGGACAATTGAAAAATAAACAGTGTAAAATGGACTTTCATGAATGAGGTGAAACGATTCCAAAAGAATGGGGACAGAAAGATAAATGATAAGGAATGTAGTAATCTGATTACATATCATGGCGCGATAATCTCTTCTGTTCCCCGGTCTTCCAACAAAATTTATAATAATTTCACGTATGCATACATATAAACCGTAAATAGCAATCAATGATGCGATGATCTCATAGCCCCAGAATAAATCCATTGTCGATTGCGCAATATTCTTTTTTAGAAAACCTGGCAATCCCGGATAATCATATTCCCACTGATGCAGATAATAAATGGCAATATTTAATAAACTGCCTGCTACAAAAATCAACAACACGATCTGAATAATAACCCACAAGGAATTTTTAAAAATCTTTTTTGCCATTCCCTGAAACTTCACTTTCAATCTGGTGAGGGAGACTGACAACTTTGAAGTGCCTGCTTCAAATTTTTTTGGAAATAACATGCGCGGTATTGTAAAAATGTTCACGAACAGGTAAGAAAGATAAATAGCTAACCCGCCTCCGATTTGCGGTAGCACTACATTCTTATAAAAATTGAACGGAATATTATTATTAATAAAAGGAGCTGCATACTGACCTGGTGATACATTATGCATGGACCATAAATAACCTGCAAGCAGAATCGCAGCGTTTATTGAAACAAATATCATTTCATGTTGTCTCCATCTGATTTTCATATCAAATAATTTTCAGCAAGATTATATCAACATTCAAAACATTTTTTGTGAATG
The DNA here is from genome assembly GCA_035295505.1 of Puia sp. Lineage (GTDB taxonomy): Bacteria > Bacteroidota > Bacteroidia > Chitinophagales > Chitinophagaceae > Puia. Next base: position 49,227 of record DATGIX010000103.1, read on the forward strand.
TGATGAAACCGTGAGAAGATGTGACGAAATTGGCTTTTCGTTTAGCCATACAAGTCATTTAAGGCATATAAGAAAAGTAAAATGAACTAATGTATCTTAGGTGATTGAAAAAATTGACATGCCCCAACACTATAGCCAATGGAAAGCAGCATTAGCAATTGCAAAAGCAAGTTTGCTAGCAATGCTGCGAAGCCCCACATCAGTTGTGTTCTCTATTTTATTTCCCGTGATTTTTATCGTTGTGTTTGGTTCGATGGTCGACAACTCACAAGTGAATATCAAAGTCGGCATTGCTCCCGGATGTGACACGAACAATATTGTTTACAAAGTGATTGCCGACTCCATCAAAATCATCAAACCGCAAACAAATATGACGATGAGCGAGATGATGGATGCATTGCAAAAAGGGAAAATAACGGCTATCCTTAACCTGAGAAATGATGCGCCTTTCAGCCCATTCCCGCATTTTCAAATCGATTTAACTACATCTAGTTCTGCAGCGAACAAACTCAAGCTATTGCAATCTGTCATTAATGAAGCAATCAGCAGCCTGAATGAAAAAATGTTCCCGAAAAATCCCCGTGCTGCAAAAGTAACGGTGACGACTATCCCGGGAAGAACATATCGCCAGATTGATTTTATATTGCCGGGGCAATTGGGGTTTTCTTTACTGATGGCTGGGGTTTTCGGTTCTGCTTTTTTATTTTTCAATCTTCGGCAAAGCCTTGTGCTGAAGCGCTTCTTTGCAACGCCAATTTCACGGACTTATCTCATTGTTGGCGAATTGCTCAGCAGGCTTTTTTTTCAGGTGATTGGATTCTGCATCATGGTCGCTCTTGGTTATTTCGCTTTCAATTTCACATTGATCCATGGCATTTTCACTTTCCTTGAAATGCTGGCGTTTTCTGTCATTGCATTGATCGTTTTCATGGGCATTGGTTTTATTATCAGCGGGCTTATTCAAAATGAAAGCTCCATTGCGCCTGTCGCCAATACTATCACGTTGCCTCAGATTTTATTATGCGGCCTCTTCTTCCCGATTGATAGCTATCCACATTGGCTCGAAACATTCTGCAATTTTTTGCCGCTCACTTTTTTTGTGGATGGCCTGAGAAAAATCGCATTTGAAGGAATTCATATCTGGCAAATGCCGGTTCAGCTTGCAGGATTAGTTGTGTGGGCAATCATCATCAGCATTGTAACGGTAAAAGTTTTTCGCTGGGAGTGAAAATAAGTTTCCAGTTTTCAGTGGTCAGTTTCCAGTTCTTATTAATAGCAATTAACTTTAAATTATAAAGTTATTTTGGTAATGAACTTTAGTAATTCTGTAAGCATCGTTGCAGCTTGTCCGCCGCGGCGAATCGCTCACTTGTGCTGTAGATATTCATTTTCGGTCGGTGAAGACACCGACCGATAGGAAATAAAAAAGCCTCATACAGATGAGGCAAACCGTACAGACGGTAAATAAAAAAAAGATAAAAATTATTTCGAATTTTTCCCACAATTATAGCTCAAGATTAGAGCAAAAACAAAAAGCTGAAGTGTTCCCGTCACTACTGATAAAGGGATTCGAATTTCTACATCATCATGTGCGAAAGGTGGCTCAATCATAATTTAAAATTTATAGCCTGTAATAACAAGCTGTGTTAGATATTAGATTTCTCGAGTAAAGTTACTAAAAAAAGATGCATCATTATTAACTTGCTGCTCATACGCCATCGCTCAATAGAATTCCAAAGGTACAAGAGCCCGCCGCGGCGGGACAATGCTCAATCGGATTTACTAAAGTTGGTTACCAAATAAAAAGCTGCGTCATTTGTGATTTTCCATTAGTCAGAACTGGAAACTGCCCACTGAAAACTCGCAACTTACTTCGTCGTATTCGGATGGAACGTGCTCCACGAATGCCAGAACTCCTGGTAGCTTTGCACTGGTTTTAATTTTTGTCCTTTCAATGTTCCATCAATGCATTCTCCATTCATGTTCCATGAAGAATGGGTGTTCTCATCAGTGAAAATTTCTGCATTGATATTTTTATTGAACTGAAGAACATCCCCATTCACCGTTCTGTTCCACGTATGAAATGAAGCGGTATCTTTTTCAAGAACAATGATCACTGGCGCATTGGGCAAAGAGTCCTGGATTATTTTTTCTTTCACCAGTTCATTCCAGTCAAAAGCTTTTGCATATTGGCGATGAGTAATCCCAATCACCCATGATTTCATTTTCCAGGAGGCAGAATCTCTTTTCTCAAGACTGCCGCCGATTGTTCCATTGTCATAATCAGCAAGGCTATCATAATGCCTGTTGAAAAAAGTATCACGTTGAAGTATAACCGAATTCGGATACTCACGAAGCCATGTTGCAAGTGTTGCCTGCTTCGAAGGGATTTCATTGAGCGCACTTCCTTTCAGCGGGCCTGCAATCGCAATTCCCGTTGCCTGTTGCCACCAGCTTTTTGTAGTGGAGTCTTCAAACATCGCATTGAAATGATCCATGCCGACGAGGCGAAAAGTTTCATTTTTGCCGGCAACGATTGGGCTAAAAGCTCTGCCGGTCCTGCAAACCGTGCAGTAAGTAACTATCACAGGTGTGCCACCAATCGTGTCGCGAACCTGATGATGATAACCGATAATCTGAATCGGATATGCTTTTGCTTCGCCATTTATTTCAACACCAATCACTAATTTATTTGAATCGATCTTGCTGTTTGCGAAGCTTGCAAAATTTTTATTCTTCGGCTGATAAAACATTTTATCTGCTTCAAACCTGAAATTGAACATGAAAAAAATGAATGCATACAAGCCAAGCACGAGCAGCAACAAAATTCTTTTCCAGATTTTTGATCGCCTTAATATTTGAATAACAGGATATGCAATAAGCACAAGGGCAACAATTCTTATCCAAAAAATATTATTAGCAATCCAGTATGCAGTATTGATGGTGTTGGAATGCTGGCTTCCGGGAAAAGGCATAATAAAATACACGCGAAGAATTTCCACAGCAAACAATAAAAGCAGGCCGACAATTAATACTAATCGTTTCATAATCTAAAAATGATTGAGCGCAAAACCTACAAAAGATTTTACAAATTGATTAATTACAAAGTGAAATTGGTATGAAGCAATAAGAAATGAGATAACTAAAATAAGGAAAATTAATTGATCAGCACTTCGCGTTCAAATTTACTGGGAGCTCTTTTGCCAAAGAAGATATCTGCAATGATCACAATGCCAACTAAAAGGCTTGACACATATATCACGATTGCAAGAACCCCGGCGGTTTTGTGGGTGATACCGAAAAAAAGCGCTAAGCATCCAACACAGATATTAGCAACGCCTAAAAAGCTATACATAAATTTCCGCCTGAATTTTACTTTGTTGAATCGCATAAGCAACCCCATGGCACCGAGGAAAGCGAAAAAACCAGAAAGAATCACCATCACCAGCACAAAATAATTATCACTCACCAGACCAATAGGATAAACTTCTTTCATGACTATTCCAAGACCAACAACAACGATGACCAGTGATTTAACCAGGTTCCGGTAATATATCTTATTTAATTTCAAGATGAGGTGTTATTAGGAATTTCAGCAATTAATCTAAAAATAAAATTATGATTTTTTCTGAAAATATCTCTCTCCTGCACATAGAATAATGCAAAATTCACTTACCATACCATACTTAGCCGATCCCGGATACCGGCAACCCAAAACACGCTGCTAATAAAACTGTATATTTATTCTTCAACGGAAATTTTATCTGATGAGGAAATTCCTGAAATGGCTGTTGGGCAAGCCTATCACCTGGTTCGCTGAAAAAGTTTCTTCTGCGCCGAAGGAAAAAGATGTTTTTAAGTCGCTGGGAAAATTGCTGCAAAAAATACGCTCGGGAAAAAAGAATAAAGGATTAGTGAAACTACTCGACATCAATCATGATAAGATTATTATTTTCTCCGACCAACATAAAGGCGTTCGTGATGGAGCAGATGATTTCAAATTGGCAGAAAAAAATTATCTCGCTGCTTTAAATTATTATCATGATAACGACTTTCAATTCGTCAGCCTTGGCGATTGCGAAGAGCTTTGGAAAAATACACCGCAAAAAGTGATGCAGCATAATGATGATTGTTTTGCCGCAGAAAAAAAGTTTGAAGAAAAAAATCATTATTTCAGAGTTTATGGAAATCATGATCTGGAATGGAAATACAAATTACAGCAGGATATTTTCCTGAAACCTGTTTTCGGAAAACAGCTAAAGGTATATGAAGGCATTTTATTCAAGACAGGTTACGAGAATGAAACCTATTTTATTTTTTTAGCACATGGTCATCAGGGAGACCAGCGCAGCGACGGAAACCCTTTCAGCGCGTGGGTTGTAGCAAATATCTGGACGCCGGTTCAGCGTTATCTTCAAATCAGCATTAATACACCGGCTACTTCATTTACATTGACTGATAAGCATAATATCATGATGCATGATTGGTCGTCCACACAAAAAAATTTGATTTTTATTTCCGGTCACACGCACAAACCTGTGTTCGCATCTCTCGACCATATTGATAGACTGACAAAACAATTGCAGCAGGCAAAGAAAACTAATAATCAAACTGCTGTTGAATCTATTCAGCAGGAATTGGAAAAGAGAGAAAAGGAATACGAAGGAAAACAAGAAGTGAAAACAAATATGAAGCCGTGTTATTTCAACTCAGGCTGCTGTTGTTTTGATGATGGTGATATTACCGGGATTGAAATTGCCGATGGAAATATCCGGTTAATAAAATGGCACGAAGAAAATGGAAAATCAAACCGCGAGGTGCTTGAGCAAGCTGAGCTCACTTATATTTTTGAAAAGCTGAAATAATTTTTTGTCATGAGCGACACTGCTACTATTAAGCATTCTTGCGTCGCACTCTTGTACTGTAATGCTTTCTTCTGCAATGTGCAAATTCATCGTTAAACTTAACTCGTCTAACTCATAAAATCATCCGCATCACGATAAGCTTTTATCAACGCAAGCTCACCTTCTTTGCCGGGTTTTGCATTGCCGTGTTCCATTCCCAGAATTCCTTTGAAGCCTTTATCATAGATATGCTTGAAGATATTTTTATAATCCATCTCACCGGTGCCCGGCTCATTTCTTCCTGGATTATTACCGATTTGAAAATAACCGATTTCATCATAAGCCCAATCAATATGCCTGATAAGGTTGCCACAATTTTTCTGAATATGGTACATATCAAACAAAATTTTGCAAGAGGGGCTGTTCACTGCTTTACAAATTGCATACGCCTGATCTGCTGTGCGAAGAAATAAATCCGGTGTGTCGCTCAAAGGTTCAAGCACCATAATAATTCCATGTGGCTCTAAAATTTCAACACCTTTACGCAATGCCAAAATAATATTAGCAGTCTGAATTCCTTCCGGCAAATGTCTTTCAAAATCTCCGGGAACAACAGTCGTTAATTTTCCGCCGCAGCGTTTAGAAACCTCCACTGCATTGCGACAACCTTTTAAAAATATTTCTACATTTTCAGGTTTGCCTGCTGCCAGTGTGTTCGCTCCATTACCACCTTTATCTAAAACAAAAACGCCCATGCCCATTCCGAGTTTCGCAAGCGCATCGCCGATTTTTTGTTGCTGCTCAATTGGGCGACCGCTCATTCCATTATCTTCGATAGCGCGAAAGCCATGGTCGTAACCGAATTTTATCTGCTCCACAAAATCATCGCCTGCATGGTTTTTGAACATGCCGTCATGAATGCCATAACGCAGATGAAAAGGATTATCAGCATTTGGCAATTTTTTATCGCTGCCTGCTTTTGCAATTCCTGATGCTAATAAAGAAGCTCCACCTAATAATGAAGACTGAAGAAATTTTTTGCGTTGCATGAGATGAGGAGTTTTGAGGGCTAAAGATATGGGATTGGAGGAGAAAAATTAATTTTCGATTTCTTCGAATATTTTCTGCGTCGGCATTTCATCATAAGTTCTTCCGCCAAGTTCTCTGCCGGTTTTCTTTTTATTAACACCGCCCCATTGTTTGAAGAAGAAAGCTACTCCTTGTTCATCGCATTGTTGTTTGATATCCCAAACCCATAATTCGTTAATTGGTCTTGCTTTCCTTCCGCTTTCTCCACCAACGATTGCCCAATCAATATTTTCGAGGTTCATATTTTGCAAAGGACCAATCAAAGGTTCAAGAGATAAAAACTTTGTCTTTGCATTCGTATCTCTCAAATCATCAATCCGGTCAATTACTTTTTCATTTTCTACTGAAACACCCATCCAGATATTATTCGTCCAGTTAAGATGATGATGCACATCTTTCAATCTGTCCGACCTTTTTGTTAATACCTGATAAGTATGTTGTGGCGTATCATTCATCACTGCAAAAACTTTCTGAATGAATGCAAGCGGAACTTCCGGATGAAATAAATCGCTCATGGAATTTACGAATACCACTTTTCTTCCTTTCCATGAATAAGGAATATCCAAAGCATCATCATGCATTCTTACCGCAAAGCCATCTTTATATTTTTCAATTCCCATTGCCTGCAAGCGTCTCGTCATCACTTCAGCATAGCAATATTTGCAACCTGCTGAAATCTTTGTGCAACCCGTGGTTGGATTCCATGTCATTTCTGTCCATTCGATACTTGATTGAGCCATAATTATTTTAATTTGAAATAAACCTTCTCTGGGAAATTTTTATAATTGTCATAATTAATATAAAAAGCTCCTTTTCTAATTTTAATATTTTCTTTAGAATACACTTCCAATCTGTCGCTCGATTGAAGTGCATTTAAAACTTCAACCGTATGAGTTGGTCGGAAGCCGTTTCGAAGAGTAAATTCATAAACAAATCCATTGCAAATATTATTTTCAGCTTTTTCTATTATCGAAACAAGCTTTTCTTCTAATGGGTTTGTTTTAAAATCTGAAAATAGATTTCCTGTTTTGTCATAACTCCAACCCTTTCCTTCGTCTTCATCGATTTGCCATTTCGTTTCTAACATTTTCTCGAAACCGCGAATATGACTAGAAAAAAAGAATAAACAGAAAACAGTAGATTTATCCTTTTCAATTGTAAATGTATCTACAAAAAACTGCTCACCTAAGTATTCCTTTAAAGCTTCTTTGAATTGATTAATAAAGTCATATACAGAATTATTAATCTTCCAATTTTTTAAATCTACAAGTTCTTCTAATATTTCTATTAAAGCTTGTGGTGTTCCTTTCTCATCAAAGCGATACATAAATTGTGTAGGCAGAAATAATAATACTTCTGATTTCTTCGATTCCAAAAGCTTTTTTATTTCACTAGCTCTTATCTCTTTATATCCATATGGGTCAATAAATACAAATGCCTTTTCGTTTTTAAAACTATTAATGTATTGCGCCAAACCGTCAATAATCTGTTTGTAATCTTTTGCACGAAAAGATAATTTTCCAAATTTTTCATCGTGAAGTTTTCTTTGCTCGATAATCCCTTTTAACTTTTCAATTTTAAAAGTATCATTATCATTAAAAATTAAATCAACTGTTGGAATATTGTTGTTTTTTGCCTTATTTATATAGTGTAGATTTTTTAAAACTCTGAGTATTGCAATTGGACTACCTTCTCCATTATTTTCATAAATTCCTTCTCCACAGAATAAATCAAATACATTAATTT
>DATGIX010000104.1:0-76746 GCA_035295505.1 Puia sp.
AGATTTAGCAGGAATAAAGAAACTCGCAAACGAAAGAGCGAAAAAAGCAAATCTTCATAATAAGAAATTGCGCGATTGCCGATATCATTATAATGATGAAGCAACAGGAAAAGATAAAGAGGCTATTCTTGAACGACAGAAAGAAAGCACGATTTTTATTACCGAAGGTGATTCTGCAAGTGGTTCTATTACCAAAGCAAGAAACGTTGAAACGCAGGCTGTGTTTAGCTTACGGGGAAAACCGCTAAACTGTTTCGGTCTCACAAAAAAAGTGGTGTATGAAAATGAAGAGTTCAATTTGCTGCAGCACGCATTGAATATTGAAGATGGATTGGAAGGCTTGCGGTATAATAATGTAGTGTTCGCTACAGATGCCGATGTGGATGGTATGCATATCCGATTATTGCTGATGACTTTCTTTCTGCAATTTTTTCCTGACCTCGTTAAGAACGGACATGTATATATTTTAGAAACACCTTTGTTCCGTGTTCGCAATAAGCAAAAGACAATTTATTGCTATGATGAAACGGAAAAACAAGCTGCTGTGAAAGAATTAGGTAGCAAGCCGGAAATCACTCGGTTCAAGGGTTTGGGAGAAATTTCTCCGGATGAGTTTGCTCGTTTCATCGGACCGGACATGCGCAAAGAACCCGTGATGGTGATGCCCGAAACTCATATCCAACAGATATTGGAATATTATATGGGCAAGAACACGCAGGAAAGACAGGAATTTATTATTGGAAATTTGAAAGTGGAGATTGATTTGGCAGAAGAGGAAGTTGCAAAAAATTAAGAATTAATAATTAGTAATTAATAATTCTGTGAAACAGAACAACCTTATTCTTGACAAAACATTTTTGTTTGCATTAAGAATTATTAAATTATTCGCTCATCTAAAGTCAAAGAGAGTTGAGCGGGAATTATCAGTTCAAATTTTAAAAAGCGGGACTTCAGTTGGAGCAAATACAGAAGAGGCCATTGGAGCTTCTTCAAAAAGGGATTTCATTCATAAATTAGAAATCGCATACAGAGAAGCAAGAGAAACGAGATATTGGTTAAGGCTTTTAAAAGAAAGCAAATTGCTGGAAGAAAAATTAGCTGCATCATTCATTCAAGAATGTGAGGAAATTATGAAAATCCTGACGGCAATATTAAGGTCTTCGAAATCCTGAAGCATTATTAATTCATAATTACTAATTATTAATTTAAACAATGATACATATTGTCTTTAACGAAGCTGACATAGAAGCCCTAAGAAAAAGTTTTGAATTAGACGAAACATTGAAAGGCGAAATCATTCAGATAAAAGATGATTTTGCAGTCGGTCCTTTGAAAGATATTTTTTCAGAAGAAGGCTGGGAAAGTCGCAAACAATGGTGGAGAGAAGTTTTATCCGGCGGTGATTATAATGGAATTGTTGATGATGGCTCTGTGCCTGATGATAGAAAAACTGTTGCGGAATTAATAGAGAAGCTTCAGAATGATGAGAAAGAATCAATCTGGATTTGGGCTGCGCAAAATAAACATGATGTAAGCGGATATTATTGGCTGATGAGCCAGTTCAAAGACTTTCAGGGAAGGATTTTTATTTTATATCTAAACAACCTTCCTTTCATCAATGAGAAAGGAAATATTTTTTATCCGACCTGGCTACACACCATTCCGGCAAAAGAATTTGTGAAAGCAAAAAAATTAGCCAGACCAATCACTTTAAGCGAGTTTGAAGTTGACCCCGATGAATGGACAAAATTATGCAACGAAGAAAAAGGTGTTCGCTTGCTTGAAGGCGGAAAGAAATTGGTGCAGCGCGATTACGATTTTTATGATGCTGAGCTAAAAAAATTCATCACCTCAAATTGGCAAACAGCTCATAAAATCATCAGCACATTTCTTCACAAAGCCGTGAATACTACCGGGGATGCCTATCTGCTTTGGAGATTAAAGATTATTCTTTCATCAGGTGAATTTGATGTTCAGGGCGAACAGAAAAAGATGAAAGATTTTGAAGTCAAGCAGAAAGCTGCACAGCCGGAAACAGAGGCTTCACCTGCATAATATTTTTGTATGCAAAAAATTGCCTGTTGCATATTCATTCTCTTTTCATTTATACAAGCCACCGGGCAAACGACTGCACAGGAAATTGACGAATTATTAAAAGCTTATTCAAATCAAAATTCTTTCAACGGCTCAGCATTGATAGCACAAAAAGGAACAATATTATTAGAGAAAGGTTATGGATATAGGAATGCATTAATAAATACTTTGAATGATTCGAATACTATTTTTCAGATTGCATCGCTTACCAAACAATTCACTTCTGCTTTGATTTTGCAATTGCAGGAACAAGGAATGCTTTTAGTTCATAATAAGCTATCAAAATACATTCCTGATTATCCGAATGGCGACAGTATTACTATTGAAAATCTATTAACACATACTTCAGGCATTCATAATTTCAATGATGAGGCATTCATGAAAAATAATGCTACCAAACCGATGAAGCTGGAAAGTATTATTGCATTGTTTAAAAACGCGCCGCCGGATTTCAAATCAGGAACAAATTATAATTACAGCAATTCAAATTATATTTTATTGGGTTTTATTATTGAAAAAATAACCGGCAAATCTTATTATCAAAATATTTGGGAAAGAATTTTACAACCTTTGCAAATGAACCATTCCGGTTTTGATTTTGCCTCTTTAAAAAGTACAGATAAAGCAACTGGTTATTCGAAACTGAATGCCAAAAATAAAAAGCCGGCGCAAATTTTAGATTCTTCTATATTATATGCCGCTGGTGGAATGTATTCGACTGTTCGCGATTTATATAAATGGGATAAGGCTTTATATACTGACAAAATAATTCATAATTCATCGCGACAAAAAGCTTTCACCTCATTCAAAAATAATTACGGTTATGGATGGCTGATAGATTCGGCATATAATAAAAAAGCAGTGTTGCATGAAGGCGCAACACCGGGTTTCACTTCTTTTATCGGTCGCATACTTGATGATAGCACTTGCATTATTTTGCTTGATAATAAGCAGTCAACCGGCTTATTAAAAATCGCTGAGGATGTTAATGCGATTTTAAATCATCAACCTTACGATTTCCCAAAACCAAGAACGGAAATTGAAGTTGATTCGGCTATATTAAAAGAATATACTGGAGATTATCAGTTAAGCCCTGAATTAATCCTGACCATTGCATTAGAAGACGGGCAATTGACAGCATCAGCGAAAAGTCAGGGCAAGGCTGAACTGTTTGCTGAAAAAGAAAATTTCTTTTTTGTGAAGATGACAGATGTTCAGATTGAGTTCACAAAAAACGCGTTAGGCAAAGTGACCAAACTGATTTTTTATCAAAATGGTCAGCAATTGCAGGCATTGAAAATAAAATAACCAATGAAAAATATTCTGAAGCTCGAAGAACTCGCGATGTTTTTGTTCAGCATCTATCTTTTCAGTCAACTTCATTTTGCATGGTGGTGGTATCTTGCATTAATTTTGCTGCCAGACATTAGCATGATTGGGTATTTAGTAAATAATAAAATCGGTGCAGCTTGTTATAATATTGCCCATCATAAAGGGATTGCACTTGTTATTTATGTAGGCGGTTTTTATGTGCACAATGAAACCATTCAACTGATTGGGGTTATTTTATTCGGGCATTCATCAATGGACAGAACAATGGGTTATGGATTGAAATATAATGAAGGATTTAAGTTCACTCATCTCGGAGAAATCGGCAATAAATAAAATGAAAATAAAATCGATTCATCATATTGCAATTATCACCGACGATTATGAGAAGAGCAAAAAATTTTATACAGAAGTTTTAGGATTTGAAATCGTAAGAGAGGTTTATCGCAATGAAAGAGATTCATATAAATTAGATTTATCGGTGAATGGGAAATATCAGATTGAATTATTTTCATTTCCGCACCCGCGTGAACGAGGCTCGCATCCTGAATCAAAAGGATTAAGACACTTGGCATTTGCAGTAGATAATATTGAAGAGCAGGTAAAAGAATTAAAATCAAAAGGTGTAGAAGTGGAAGACATCAGAATTGATGAATACACGAATAAAAAATTTACATTTTTCAGCGACCCGAACGGACAACCGTTGGAATTGTATGAAGAGTGAGTTGTGAATGGTGAGTAGTGAGTGAGGGTTCGTTATTCACCACTGACAACTCACCACTCACAAAAAAAGATATTATAATCAGACACTAAAAAGTTATGGCAAAAAGTAAAAATATAGCAGAAGATTTTCACCTGAATGAATCAGGAATAACCGGTCAATACAAAACATGGTTCCTGGATTATGCATCTTATGTAATCCTTGAACGTGCAGTGCCTGCAGTTGAAGATGGGTTGAAACCCGTACAGCGCCGCATTTTGCACGCCATGAAAGAAATGGATGACGGCAGATTCAACAAAGTCGCAAACATTATTGGTCAGTCGATGCAATATCATCCGCACGGAGATGCAAGCATCGGCGACGCGTTGGTGAACATGGGACAAAAAGATTTATTAGTTGAAACGCAGGGAAACTGGGGCGATGTGAGAACCGGTGATGAAGCTGCAGCATCGCGATATATTGAAGCAAGATTATCAAAATTCGCATTGGAGGTTGCATTCAATGCAAAAACAACAGAATGGCAATTAAGTTATGATGGAAGAAAAAATGAGCCTGTTGTATTGCCAATGAAATTTCCTTTGTTGCTTGCACAAGGCGCAGAAGGAATTGCGGTTGGTCTTGCTACAAAAATTCTTCCACATAATTTTTGCGAACTGTGCGAAGCATCGATTAAACATCTCCGTGGAAGAAAATTTGAACTGTATCCGGATTTTCAGACAGGCGGCATGATTGACATCACGAACTATAACGATAGCAAGCGTGGAGGCAAAGTGAGGGTGCGTGTGCATATCGAAGAAGTCGATAAAAAAACGTTGCTCATCAAAGATGTTCCTTATGGAGTGACGACATCGCAGTTGATAGATTCCATCATCAAAGCAAATGACCAGGGAAAAATTAAAATCAAAAAAGTAACCGATAATACAGCTGCCGAAGTGGAAATTCAGATTGACCTTGCTCCGGGAATTTCTCCTGATATTACGATTGATGCATTGTATGCTTTCACAGATTGCGAGACAAGCATTTCTCCCAACGCATGCGTGATTGTTGAACAGAAACCACAGTTCCTCAGCGCAAATGAGTTACTAAAAATTTCAGTCGAGAATACCAAAGAGCTATTAAAGAAAGAGCTTGAAATAAAATTAGCCGAGCTACAGGACAAATGGCATTATACTTCTTTGGAGAAAATATTCTTCGAAGAAAAAATATATAAAGAACTCGAGAAGAAACATGAAACATGGGATAAAGTGCTGGATGCAATTGCCAAAGCATTTGTTCCTTTCACTAAACAATTGAAAAGAGCGATTACCAAAGAAGATATCATTAAACTAACGGAGAAGCCTGTACGCAGAATTTATAAATTAGATATTGAAGAACTGAATGCACAGATAAAAGCTTTGGATGCGGATATCAAGCAGGTGAAACATGATTTGAATAACCTCGTTGATTTCTCTGTTGCTTATTATGAAAACCTATTGAAGAAATATGGCAAAGGTCGTGAGCGCAAAACTGAAATAAAATTATTTGATACCATTCAGGCAAAACAAGTTGCAATTGCGAATACCAAATTATATGTGAACCGTGCCGATGGATTTATCGGAACCGGATTAAAGAAAGATGAATTCGTAGTGGATTGTTCTGATTTGGATGATATCATCGCTTTCACGAAAGCCGGAAAAATGAAAGTGGTGAAAGTGGCCGACAAAACTTTTATCGGCAAAGACATTATTCACATCGCGATATTTCAGAAAAACGATGAGCGCACTACTTACAATATGATTTATGCAGATGGAAAAAGCGGAATCAGTTTTGCCAAACGTTTTAATGTAACCGGCATCACACGCGACAAAGAATATGATTTGACGAAGAATGAGGAAAAGTCTAAAGTGCATTATTTTTCGGTTAACCCTAACGGTGAGGCGGAAATAGTGAAAATAATTCTGAGCCCGAATTGCACTGCACGTATCAAAGAATTCGAATTTCATTTTGACACGCTCGAGATAAAAGGTCGGAGTAGCATGGGAAATCAGGTGACGAAATATCCTATCAAAACAGTGAAGTTCAAAGAAGCAGGCAAAGCAACATTGAGCGGGCGCAAACTCTGGTTCGACGATACTTTCGGAAGATTGAACGCAGAAGAAAAAGGTGAATTCCTCGGCAGTTTTGAAAGCGATGAAAGAATTTTGGTGATTTATGATGATGGCAACTATGAAATCACCGACACAGAATTGACACAGCGTTTTGAAAGCAAAAAAATAAAACTGATAGAAAAATTCAATCCTGAAAAAATTATTACTGCGGTTTATTTAGATAAAGAAAAACTGCAATACAATATCAAGCGGTTTAAAATTGAGACAACAACATTGCATAATAAATTTCTCTTCATCAAAGAAGGCGATGGAAATGAATTGAGAGAAGTAACGACCGATGATGAACCGATTTTAATTGTCCAAAGCGGTCGCGGTTCACAGGTGCGCAAAGCAAAATTCAAAATAGTGAAAGTGGCTGAGATAATGGGATGGAAAGCTGTCGGCAGCAAGCTCGTTGATTACACCAAGAGCATCGAAATGGAATGGGAAAAGAAAAAGGGAGATGATAGGCAGGGAGAATTGTTTGAGTAGCGGGTTTTCAGAGGTGACTTCTTTTAGAAAGGTCTCACATTTAAGGGCATTTGAATAGTAAAGTCTTTAGCTGTCTATTTTCTTTGTGTTTGCTAATAACCACGAAACTATCTCGTTAAATTTAGTAATGCCTGACGCAACATTAATAATAAATTCGTACCTATTGTCACCAGAAGCTGTAATGTCAATATTATTATGTAATAGGAAAAGCCTGAGCAAGAAATATCCGATTCGTTTATTACCGTCTATAAAAGGATGATTTATTAGCAAGCTTTCTACTAAGGCAGCAGCCTTTTCGATTGGAGATTGATATAAACTAGCATTGTCAACGTTTGAAATGGTCTTGCTAATGCGGATTCCAGGGCAGCCTTGTCCCGAATCGCATGCGAACCGCCAAATTTATCAATAAGTAGTTTTTGCAGGCGTTCAACTTCAGTAATAGAAATCATTTTGCAAGTTTCTGGAGAAGTTCTTTGTCCTCACTTAAAATTTTTTCAATAGTCATTTTGTCGAATAAAAATGAAGGTTCATCATTATCCAATCTCTTAAGATAGCTTAATAGTTTTTCTAATGCCTCATCTGGAAGATGGTCAAGAACTTTGTTTATTTCATATTTTATTTCATCTTTCGACACTTGTAGAGATTTACTTTAAAGATAGTTATTTTTAAAGAATTATAGATTGACCCGGCGGGTTAGCGCCTTTTATGGATACACATAAAACGATGGCGGCGTATCATTATGATGAAGTTGCTGCGATTGAGGAAATGGACTGAGCCTGTTCGGAGAGATGACATCTTCTTAAAAGATGTCATCTCTCTGCGAATGTCTACACTTCCGCCAACTGCACTTCAGCGATTTTCACTTTCTCTTTTTGTTGCAATTTTATCATCCTGCTCACACGATATACCATGAAAATGCAAATGATACTTAATCCAACTATTACTAATCCTAATGTATTGTAATGTTCAAGCGGACTGAATTTATCTTTCTGATAAACAATCATGCCGCCCACTCCTGCAGCAATGCCGCCGGATATTTGTTGCAGCGATGAACTGATGCTCATGAACGCGCCACGGTCTTGCAGCTTAGGCAATGCAGATACGAGCGCAGATGAAGGAACCATGCGGCTCATGATGCCAATCATAAAAAACACATTCATCATCATCACATATCCAATCGGCACAGCCGTCATGTTTGTATAAATCAGCACCATCACCATCATCCACAAAGAGGCGATGGCAAAAACTTTGAACTTATCAATCTTATCGCTCAGCCTTCCAATCAAAGGCATAATAACGAGCGAACTGACTCCTGATACCATGAACAACATTGGCAATTGATGTTGTGTGATTTTTAAATTATTAATAGCAAACGCACTTCCCCATGGCATCATCATAAAACCGCCAAGCGACAGCATCGCTGTTGCTAAAAAACCAATGCGATAATTTCTTTTTGAAATTGTGTGCAACAAATGTGTGAGCGCTGATTTATCTGTTTGCACTTTCAGGTGCGCAGTAACAGGTTTCAATTTAACCAACACAAGCAGCCACACAATGGTCGCGAGAATCACTATCATGAGAAACGGCGATTGCCAGCCCCAACTGTTTGCAATATATAAACCGATAGGAATGCCCAACACCTGGCTTGCGCCAAATGACATTTGCATGAAGCCCATCACGCGACCACGTTTTTCAATTGGAAATAAATCTGCCACAATTGCCATAGAGATAGAGCCGATGACACCGCCAAACAATCCGGTGATGATGCGTGCTGCAATCAACATTGGATATGTGGTTGCGATGCTGCAGAAAAATGTGCCGACGATAAAGCCGATATAAAAAAATAACAGCAACTTTTTTCTGTCGAACCTGTCTGCAAAACCGGCGGTTAATAAACCGGAAATGCCTGCGCTGAATGCATAGCTCGAAACAGCAAAACCAAACTGTGATGTTTTCAGGTTCATTGACTTCATAAGCATATCACCAAGCGGTGACATTACCATGAAATCCAGTATCACGGTGAATTGAGTGAGCGCAAGCATCACGATGACGAGCACCTGATAAGAAGTAAATTTTTTTAGTTGATGGTTATTATCGTTCATTGAAAATTATTTTGGCTGAATAAAGTTGGTTTTTAAAACAGGACGATTGAATTAATGTTTTATTGTAGAATGAAATTTCAATCATTCAGTTCCTCACAATTATATCCCGCGTTATTTATTAGCTTAATGACGTAATTGATATTATTGTTGAATGATTCAATGCGTAAAATGTGGTCAACATCGCTCCTGTCAACATTCCATTTAATAATAAAATGAGAAGCATCGAGCAATGGAGCAACTGTTTTTACATCTTTTTTGAATCGGATATTTGTTTTAAAAACAAGCACAAACACTGCACTGATTTTTTGCAACGATTTGGATAAAGTTTTTTGTGTAGGCATAAATAAATATTTCAGTTAGTCAATAAATAAAAAATTAGGGTTGCAATGCTTTCAATACAAGCTCAAAAGTTTCCATCATTATTTTTTCAGAGAACACAAATTTGCGACCGCCAAAACTTTTGCCAGCCTGATGAAATTTTATGAGATTATATAACGGTGCAAAAGCAATTGACCAATATACTTCAACAGACAAATTAACGAGTTCTTTCCGCTTGATGGCATTGTGCACAAACGACTGCATGTTGATTTTAAAGTTTTCATTCATCATCCCCATGTATTTTTCATGCAGCCTGGAATAGCGGATTTGCTCGAGGAACAACAACTGGTCAGGATATTTTAAGCAATATTTTGCCCTGTTCACCCATTGCATTTTCAAGCCTTCACTAAAGCTCATAGATGGGTCAAAATTTTTAAAAGTCATTTCCATCATTTTCTCCCCGGCTTCTTTACAAAGCTGAAGAAGCAAATCTTCTTTGTCTTTGAAATAGATGTATAACGTTGCAGGTGATACGTCTGCGGCTTTAGCCAATTTTTGCATGCTAAGGCTTTCAATGCCCTGCTTTGCCACTATCTGCATGGCTTTTTCTTTAATCGCTTTTTGTTTTTGTTCGTCTCTTGCTCTCATTGAAATACAAATATAAATGAATGTTCATTCACTTAAAAATATATTTTAAATTATTTTATTAACTACAGAGATTTTTTTGTGCAAACGATTTCTTGCCAGTTGTTAAGCAATAATGATTACTTTGTTTGCCAATCAAAACTATTATCGTGTCAACAACCATTCATGCACAAAGTGCCATAGAGAAAAAGAAAGATTATAGCGGAGCGTTATTTATTATCGGAACCTTATTTTTCATTTTCGGATTTGTAACCTGGGTAAACAGTACGCTCATCCCCTATTTGCAAATTGCCTGCGAGCTCTCCACTTCCGATGCAGTATTGGTAACATTCGCATTTTATATTTCGTATGCTGTGATGGCTTTTCCTTCATCATGGGTGTTGAAAGCAACAGGATTTAAAAAAGGAATGATGCTTGGCTTGTTAGTAATGTCTGTTGGCGCATTGGTTTTTATTCCCGCAGCTAAGACGAGAAACTATGCATTATTTCTAACCGGACTATTTATTATCGGAACCGGTTTGGCATTATTGCAAACTGCATCCAATCCATATATTACTATTCTCGGGCCAATTGAAAGCGCCGCAAAGAGAATCAGCATCATGGGCATTTGCAATAAAGGCGCAGGTGCCATCGCTCCGTTGATAATGGGCGCAATCATGTTGAAAGATTCTTCTGCTTTGGTTGAAAGATTAAAGACAATGGATGCAACAAGAAAAGCTGTTGAGCTGGATGCAATGGCTTCGAGAGTGATTATCCCTTATATTATTATTGCGATAGTATTAGCTGCACTTTCTATTTTCATCTATTTTTCAAGCCTTCCCGAAGTGAAAGCTGAAGGCGAAGATGATTCAAAAACTGCTTCTTCTGCAGTTGCAAACAGAGATAGCATTTTTCAATATCCTTATTTGTGGTTCGGATTTATTTCTTTGTTTTTATATGTAGGCGTAGAAGTAATGTCGGGCGATATTATTCAGGTCTATGGAAAATCCATCGGAATCAGTCTGGATATTGCAAAACATTTTACAACTTACACGATGCTCTGCATGTTGCTCGGTTATATCATTGGTATTTTAGCAATTCCAAAATATTTATCGCAGACAACTGCTTTAAAAATTTCTGCTATCATCGGCGTGATATTTTCTCTCTGTGCTATTTTCACCAGCGGTTACACATCGGTGTTATTTATTGCATTATTAGGATTGGCAAATGCACTCGTATGGCCGGCACTTTGGCCGCTTGCTATAAACGGTTTAGGAAAGTTCACCAAACAAGGTGCTGCATTACTAATCGTAGGCATTGCCGGTGGCGCTGTGCTGCCAAAAGTTTGGGCGGCATTAGGTGCTAATGAAGATATCGGCTTGCAAAAAGCGTTTTGGATAATGGTTCCATGCTATCTCTTCATTTTATATTTCGCGATTGCGGGTCATAAGGTTGGGTTGGCGAAGAAGAGTGAAAAATAGTCTTATGCTTCTTGCTCATTAAAGTGGGATTCCCGCCTGCGCGGAAATGACGGGGAGAGCACGATTAATCACAAAATGCAAGAATCTTGTAGTTAATGAATAAGCTAATCATCATTCTTATCTAAGAAAAACTGAGAGTAAAATAAAGAACTATAATCAGAAAGAAGTGAGAAATTTACCACGAAGCTGCACGTCATTCCCGCGCATGCGGGAATCCCACCGAACAAATCAACCACTCACAACTCATCGAATAAATCCTTCCAATCAGGATTCACTTCGATAATCAGTTTTTCTTTCCATTCTCTGTTCCATTTTTTAAGAATCTTTTCTCTGGCAATTGCATCTTCAATTCTTGAATAACTTTCATAATACACCAATTTGTTGCAATTGTATTTTGCAGTGAATGATTCGGGATAAAACTTTTCTTTGTGCTCCTTTACTCGTGCATATAAATTTGAAGTAACACCGATGTATAATACAGTGTGAAAATCATTCGCCATGATGTATATACAACCGCCGTATTGCATGATAAGAATATAGATTGCTCAACAAAAAAGTGGGATTCCCGCATGCGCGGGAATGACGACAAACTTCCTGATAAAATTTGACATCATGAATTTTTGAGCTCGATATAGCAAGTTATTATACACAGTAAATTTTAAATTTACTTAGATAGTAGTACGTCATTCCGGCGTAGGCGGGAATCCAACCGCACAAATTGACGAGGCAATGACGAATCACTTCTTTCTCCTCAACCTCACCGTCGAACTTTGTGTGAGGCTGCTGCTCATATAAACTTCATAACGGTTTTTCCCATCTGAAATAATCATCAGCGCTGTGTTTGGCGGGATCGTGCCGAGGTTCTCAGCGAACATGCTGATTTCATTCATATCTGTGGTGCTGTCTAATGCAACATATAGGTTAATGGCTTTTGCAGATAAGCCCTGATGTGATAACACTAATTTATTATTCAGGAAAACAGAAATGCTGTCGCCGTCAATATCACCATTATCATAAAAAGTTACTTTCACAGAATCACTTTCAATCAGCAAATCTTTATTGTAAATATTTTTTCTCTTGGCATAAGCCTCTGTAATTTTTTTAACATCACTCGCTTCTTTCAACGGAGTGACATCAGTTGTTTTCAATGGTGGACCGTCAATCGAAATTTTTTTATTCTTTTTTATTTCTTCAAAATTGATTTCTTCTTTTTTAGATTCATTAGCACTTACCACAAAATCATCCGGCTGTGGTTTCCACACTTGTTTGCCGGCAACTGCATTTGCCAATGTTTCATTGGTGTTTTCGCTGGTATCAATGGTGTAAGTAACTCTCAAATCAGGGCAAGTGTATTTATATTTTCCATCGTGATAAAAATGCCCGTTGATTTTTTTCTGCACTGCTGAAACAAATAATGTCCCGATAAAATCTGTGTTGCACTCAATGCTGTTCACTGTTGAATTCGTTCCATAATAAATAACAGGAATGTCTTGTATCGTTATCTCTTTTGTTTTTGCATTGTATGTTCCGTGAATGAAAAAACTTTGATACACATCTTTGAAATAATAACCGAAGATGCCTTCTATTTCATCGCCTTTTTGTTTGATGATTAATTCAGTGAGATAATTGCTAAAGTTGCCAGCCATGTCAACATCTGCTTTTCCATACCACGAGCCGGTGACAGTGTTGTTATTCTGCGCATGGAGAATATGGCAGATGAAAAGAAAAAGAGGTAGCAGCAGTTTTTTCATGATGTTGAGTTAAATACAATTTCACGCAACGAGGCAACGATTGCAACGAAGCAACGGGTACAAAGAAACAAAGGAATATTTGAAATCTCATTTTTTAAGACACCCGAATAAATAAGAAAATCTTAAAATGCATCTTCACATATTTTCACGCGACGAGCGCAGAGAATGCAACGAAGCAACGGGTCATTAAATTCGCTACGTTCTTATAACTATGATTATTCAGTAAGTATAATACATTCAAAAAAAATCTTTGCGCTCGTTGCCTTCGTCGCCTCGTTGCGTGAAAAAATAAAAAAAGCCCGCTTGCGCGAGGCTTCGAGAAAACTGTGTATGTTATTCTCTTATTGCTTAGGTTCTTCGCTGCTGTCTGCTGCTGCTCCGCCTTTCTCACCTTTCTCTTCCTGTTGCAGTTTTTCTTTAATGCCTGCGAGTGCGCCAAGGTCTCCAAGCGTTGGTTTTTCAACTTTCGCCTGAATGTTCTTAACAGCTTTGCGTGCATTATCTGCTTCAGTTCTTTCCGCTTTTCTCGCAACTTCTTTTTCTTCTGTTTTCGCTTGTTCCCAAATGCGTGTGTGGGAAAGAACGATGCGTTTTTCGTTGCGGTCAAATTCAATCACCATGAACTGTGCAGTTTCATCAGCGTTCACTTGCTTGCCATCTTCTTTGAAAAGATGACGGTTAGGAGCAAAACCTTCGAGACCATAAGGCAACTGAACAAGCGCACCTTTATCATCTTTGCGCGTTACAGTTCCTTCGTGGATAGTGCCGATAGCAAATGTTTGCTCGAGCGCATTCCAAGGGTCTTCTTCCAGTTGTTTATGTCCTAATTGCAACTTGCGATTGTCTTTATCGATTCCAAGAATTATCACTTCGATATTCTGTCCGACTTTTGTGTATTCTGAAGGATGATTGAAACGTTTCAGCCAGCTTAAATCACTGATGTGAATCATGCCGCCGATGCCCGGAGCGAGCTCAACAAACACGCCGTAAGGAGTGATGTTTTTCACAAGTCCTGTATGCTTGCTATCTTTCGGGAATTTAGTTTCAATAGTGCTCCATGGGTCTTCGCTTAATTGCTTAATAGAAAGACTCATTTTGCGTGAAGCCTTATCAAGCGTCACTACTTTTGCCTGATGCTCATCACCTAATTTGAAGAATTCTTTTGCATTGATAGGTGTGTTTGCCCATGTGATTTCGCTCACGTGAACAAGACCTTCAACACCCGGCATCACTTCGAGGAATGCGCCGTAATCTTCAATGTTCACCACTTTGCCTTTCACGATTGCACCTTCCTTGATTGTTTCAGGAAGCACATCCCAAGGATGCGGCGTCAATTGTTTCAAGCCAAGGCTGATGCGTTTTTTGCCATCATCAAAATCAAGCACAACCACCTGCAATTTCTGGTCAAGCTTCAGCACTTCGCTTGGGTGAGAAATTCTTCCCCAGCTAATGTCAGTGATGTATAATAAACCGTCGAGACCACCGAGGTCCATGAACGCACCGAAGTCGGTGATGTTCTTGATAGTTCCTTCAAGCACCTGCCCTTTCTCGAGCTTGCTCATAATCTCTGCACGCTGTGCTTCGATATCGCTTTCAATAAGTGCTTTGTGAGATACTACCGCGTTCTTGATAGTTTCGTTGATTTTTACAACTTTGAACTCCATCGTTTTATTAACGAACTGGTCGTAGTCAGTAACAGGCTTCACATCGATTTGTGAACCAGGAAGGAAAGTTTCCATGCCGAACACATCCACGATAAGACCGCCTTTAGTTTTGCTGGTAACAGTTCCAGTGACCACTTCGCCTGTTTTGTGAACTTCCACAATGCGCTCCCATGCACGTGTGATGCGTGCCTGTTTGCGGCTCAGGTGAAGGTGACCTTCTCTGTCTTCTTTTTCAACCACCATCACTTCCACTTCATCGCCCACTTTTAAATTTGGTGTGTCGCGGAATTCATTCAGTGAAACAAGGCCATCGCTTTTGAAACCGATGTTGATGACAACATCTGTTTTAGTGAGCGCCACAATCAATCCCTTCACCATTTCATTGTCGGTGATGGAAACGAAAGTGTTGTCGTACACGTTGTCGTACTTTTCCTTTTCTTCCTTCGTGTAAGGAGTAACATTGCGCTTGTCGATGCTCCAGTCAAAATCGTCGTGCGCAGTAACGATTCTTTCTTCAACCGGAGGAACAGCCACAACCGGAACAACCTGAGGTTCCGCTGCCGCAGCAACAGGTGCATTTGTTGTCGCTGTAACCTCTGCACTTGCAGTCGGTTCCTGTCCTTCAGCGTTTGAGTTAACAATATTGTTTTCTGACATAGTAAAACCCGTTGATTTTTTAAACGGGCTGCAAAGATAATAAAATACGGGGATTTTTAGGCGTTTTTTAGAGATAAGTTTCCAGTTTTTAGTCTATAGTTTCCAGTTCTTTGGATGCATCAGCGATTATCATTTCGTGCTGCGATTTCGAATGGAGAACTCGAAACTGAAAACTATAAACTGGAAACTACTTTGGTTGCCAGCTTTGAGCCTTGATTGAACATCGTTGCGACGCTCCGTTCATCGATTGTAGTACTATTCGGCTCCTCTTCTATAGCAAGCCACTGGCTAAGGCAAAGAAGTTAAGTAAATTTGAAATTAAAAATAAGGTATCGAACTTACTAACTAATGAGAAAGTATCAACGAGCAATAGTTTTCACAAAAGTGCCTTTAGGAGGTTATTATCGATATAAAGACATGTTCCAAATCTTTCCGGCTGATTTTAAAGACATGCCACAAAATCCATATCAAAAGCATTATCCCAATATTTTAGAATATTGGTTTACAGATGATGAAAAAATAATAAGAGAATCAGAGTATGAAAATTTAAACGAATTATTTACTTCAACTGCAACTATTGTTACCAAAGAAGACAGGATTATATCTCTTTTAAATTCGTTCACTAACAATATTTTTTTCAAATATAATTATGAAGGTATATGGGCTATTCCGGTATTATTTGATGTAAACACAAATGTTATATCGGAAGAAATAAATTCATTAACTCCAAAATGGAGTATTAAAACCTTCCATTTCCCTACTCTCTCAAATCAGCTACAAATAACAAAATTTACCAACCTCTCCTATAGCGAGATAAAGAAGATTGCTCATCTTGAATTTTATACTCGTTTTCCTAACCTAGATAATGATAACGAACGTTCAATAGTATTTCCAGAGACTTTCGATTCGATTTTGGACTCTTATTTTTCTATAGAAAAAGAATTGCAAACTATTATTGACTCTGCTATTGGATATAACATGGCTGCTATCGAGCTTTGGGGACATAAAAAAACTATAGGGTTATTAGCTTCATTTACAGCAGTTGAAACAATGGTGAACTTAGAATACCGACAACAAAAAATAGAAAAATGTGAGAATTGTGGACAGTTGAAATTCAGTGTTGCCAAAAAATTTAGAGAATACTTATTGAAATATATTGGTAGTTCGAATGAAAATAAAAAGAAATTTAATTCCTATTATAACCTTCGCTCAAAAATTGTACACACTGGAGCAAGATTAAAAGCTGAAATTTTATTTTCAGAAGTTTCAAAAAAAGAATTAGAAACCGAATACATAACAAGAGTTGAGATATTACAAATTGGTAAACTTTCAATTGCAAATTGGTTACTCTTAAATACAAAACAAACTAATTTTTTATAGCGAGAACGAAGCCATCTGCTTTCAAATTAATACAACCCAAAAATCGCAAGACCAGATTCCCGCCTACGCGGGAATGACGGCGAGAGCATGAGAAATTTTAAACTTCAGGAATTTTGAAATTACTTCGAGAGTTGCCGTCATACCTGCGCATGCAGGTATCTGGATTTGCAGAGAAAGATTTTTGCAAACATTAATCAAAACAAAGCTTTCATCAACCCGCACTCCACAGCGCGTAACGAAGCCATCTGCCATTCAAATTAATATGATGAAATCGCAAGAGCAGATTCCCGCCTACGCGGGAATGACGGCGAGTGCACACGAAATTTCAAACTGCAAGAATTTTGAAATTACTTAGAGGTCAACAGACCTGTCAGGTTTTTAAAACCTGACAGGTCTGAGCAGCGATTACTAAATTTATTTTGCACCCCACAGCGAGTAACGAAGCCATCTGCTTTTCAAATTAATACAATCCAAAAATCACAAGAACGGATTCCCGCCTACGCGGGAATGACGGCGAGAACGTGCGAAATTTTAAATTGCAAGAACTTTGAAACTACTTAGAGAGTTACCGTCATACCTGCGCATGCAGGTATCTGGATTTGCGGAGAAAGATTTTTGCAAACATTAATCAAAACAAAGCTTTCATCAACCCGCACTCCGTGGTGAGTAACGAAACCATCTGCTTTTCAAATTAATACAACCCAAAAACCGCAAAAGCAGATTCTCACCTACGCGGGAATGACGGAGAGTGCAAACGAAATTTTAAACTACAAGAATTTTGAAATTATTTAGAGCTCAACAGACCTGTCAGGTTTTTAAAACCTGACAGGTCTGAACAGCGATTACTAAATTTATTTTACACCACACAGCGAGTAACGAAGCCATCTGCTTTCAAATTAATACAATCCAAAATCGCAAGAGCATATTTCTCCGCCGCGGCGGACGGGAATGACGGCGAGTGCGCACGAAACTTTAAACTGCATGAACTTTGAAATTACTTAGAGGTCAACAGACCTGTCAGGTTTTAAAAACCTGACAGGTCTGAGCAGCGATTACTAAATTCATTTTGCACACGGTGAGTAACGAAGCCATCTGCTTTTAAATTAATACAACCCAAAAATCGCAAGAGCAAATTCCTGCATACGCAGGAATGACGGCGAGAGCGTACGAAATTTTAAACTGCATGAATTTTGGTTTTTATATTATACCAATTTTTGGTACTTTTAATCAAACTTATAGTAATGGCTCGCAACACATCTATTTTATTAGGCGATTATTTTGAAGACTTCATTTCATCTGAAATTTCATCAGGGCGCTATAGCTCTGCAAGCGAAGTTGTGCGCACAGCGCTCAGGCTTTTACAGCAGGAAGAAATGAAAAAGAAAAACTTATCAAAAGCATTGCTCCAAGGCGAGAAAAGCGGTTTCGTTAAAAACTTCGATGCAAAAGCCAATCTTAAAAAACTTCGTGCAAAGCACTCATGAAAGCACTGCCTTATGTAATCAGCAAAAAAGCTATTTCCGACCTGGAAGATATCTGGCTTTACACCGCTGATAAATGGTCAATTGAACAAGCAGACAGATATTACAACCTGATTTTCGATGAAATATCTTTTATCTGCAAAAACCCAAAGACAGGAAAAGAAATGGAACACGTACGGAAAAGTTACAGAGCAGCCAAAGTGAAATCACACCTTATCTTTTACAAAATTGAAAATAACACCATCATGATTGTAAGAATTTTACATGAACGAATGGATATTGAAAACAGGCTAAATGATTGATTTCATCATTAAAAATGTCGACATGAACCAACTACAATCCAAAACTTTCTAAATCCTCGCTTTATATCCAAATGGAAGAAAAACAATTAATCATAAGAAAAGCAACAGAACAAGACGTCCATGTGATTTTAGCATTTGAACAGGAAATCATTAATGCAGAAAGACCATTTGATATCACATTAAAAACAGAGCCGACCTATTATCATGACATCCCGAAAATGATAAGCTCGGAAAATATTTATTTTATAGTCGCGGAAATAAATAATGAAATAATCGCATCAGCTTATTCCAGAATCATCAGCTCAAGCCATTATCTGAAACATGATGAGCACGCTTATCTCGGCATGATGTATGTAGTCCCCGAACATCGAGGCAAAGGCATCAACAAAAAAATGATTGACGAATTGATTGCTTGGTCAAACTCAAGGAATGTGCATGAATTCAGATTACTTGTGTATAATGAAAATTCACCTGCAATAAGCGCTTATGAGAAATCGGGGTTTGTTAAGCATGTGGTTGAAATGCGCATGTCATCTTAGCGATTCAAGTATCTCATTTATTCATCAATAGTCAGTGGAAATTTGTTGATTTTCGGGTACTAATCAGCAAAACATATTTTTGTTTATATAAAGATATCGCAGTCTGCTCTTTAAGTATTGATATCTGATCTATATCCGAACTTGAAAGATTTTCTAAAAAAGGCTTAAAGTCACTTTGGTATAAAAAAGGCCGACCGTTAATTATAACATAGACATCCGAAAGTTGAGTAGCCCAATTTTCAACTTTAGCTTTAATATTAGAAAATCCATTTTGCAAAAACTGATAGCCGTTTAAAGAATCTATCTGACTAACAGTTGTACCCGAAGTTGAAATAACAATTAGATCATATCGGATCTTTGAAGAATAATCTTCAACGGTTTTATAATTTGATAAAATTTTAATTTCTTTAATTTTAGGGATATCAAGTTTGGATAAAGAATTGTGGATATCAGCTGAGTCAATTAAATTGTTATCAATTTTTAATAATGCGCTTTTAGCAAAAAGCAATTCTTTAGAATCTTTGTGACCGACAAATATCTTATCAATTTTCTTGTCAATCTTCCCTGAATTATTTTTTTTAAAAATTGAGCAGGATGTCAGAAGGAAAGTTAGTGCAACTATAAAAATCAACGACTTTTGATTGTTCATTATTTGTTATTAATAGCTTTGTTGAAATTTCAGTTCAGAAGAAATAAAGTTAAGAAATAGTCCTTGGTAACAAGCAGAAAAATTAAAGATTAGATTGAGAATCACTCGTTTTATGACCGCCAATTCGTCTTAATTATTTCGTATTTTTAAAATCAGAAATTTCACTTCAAACATTCATATCATGACTGTAATAACAGACGAATACATGAAAGAAAAACTCACGGAAACAAAACCGTTTACCGTAGTTATCCTAAAGAAAGGGCCTAAATTCAAAATGCCGGAAGTGTTCCCGACAATATGGGAGCACGGCAGAAAAAATTTTCAGCTAAAAGCAGAAGGAACACTCGCTGTTGTTTGCCCAATCAATGACGGCACCGAAGTCGCAGGCGTTGGCATTTTCACAACCAATGAAGAAGAAACCAAAAAGCTGATGGAAGAAGACCCTGCAATCAAAGCAGAAATTTTGCTGTATGAAATTCATCCTACAAAAAGTTTTCCCGGAAGCAGCTTGCCGTTGTAAAAAGAATGCGACGCTAAATAGAAATGCTGACATTTTCTTTTCATCAAATTTTACAAATCAAATAAAATGAATAAAGAAATCAAAGCATACAACGATAAACAAACAGCTGAAGACAAAAAGATTTGCAATACGCTGTATCAGGAAATCAGCGCTCATTTAAAAGAAGCAGAAAATAAAATCTGGCATGCGCATCCTGTTTGGTTTCTCGATGGAAACCCGATTGTTGGTTATAGCAAATTAAAAGACAGCGTCCGTTTATTATTCTGGAGCGGACAATCATTTGATGAAGATGGGTTAGCAAAAGAAGGAAGTTTCAAAGCTGCAGAAAAACGCTACACATCATCTGAACAAATCAATAAAGGCGATTTGAAACGCTGGCTCGGAAAGTCGAGGGAAATTCAATGGGATTATAAAAATATTGTGAAGCGAAAAGGAGTTCTCGAAAAATTGAAATGAAATAATTACTAACTGTAGTTTGTAATTTGCATCATATATAATGATTAATTCTTCAATAAAAAATCATGAAATTATCTGGCAATAAAATTTTGATCACAGGTGGCGCAAGCGGCATTGGCTTAGGTCTTGCTGAAAGGTTCATTCAGGAAAACAATACAGTTATCATTTGCGGAAGGCGTGAATCAGTACTCAAAGAAGTAGCAGACAAATTTCCTTCTATAATCACCAAAACCTGCGATTTGTCGATTGAAGAAGATCGCATTGAGCTTTATGAATGGGTTTCAAAAAATCACAGCGATCTGAATGTGCTGGTAAATAATGCCGGCATTCAAAACTGGATGACTGTTCCGGAAAATGGGTTTTATGAAAAAGCAAATGATGAAATCACGATAAATGCATTAGCCCCCGTTCATCTGACGAGTTTGTTCATAAATCTACACTCATTAAATACAATTATTAATGTAACATCAGGATTGGCGTTTGTGCCATTTTCAAAAGTGCCTGTTTATTGCGCCACCAAAGCATTCATGCGCTCTTTCACACTTTCCCTTCGCCATATTTTGAAATCAACAAACATCGAAGTGATTGAAATGATCCCGCCCGCATTGAACACAGACCTTGGAGGGAAAGGCATACACGACGGGCATCCTCCTGTGAGCGAATTTGTTGAATCTGTTTTTCAGCAAATGAAAGAAGGGAAGACTGAGCTCACTTTTGGTTTCAGCGAAGGAAGAGCGAAAGCTAACAATGAAACCATCGCTGAATATTTTAACAGGTTAAATCCTTAAGCATGCACGAGTCTTTCTTCAAAAGATTTCCTGCTCGTTTTAAAATAACTATTTATGAATTTTTCGCTGGAAAAATCAATTCAGATTCTTGAACGCACTCCAGTCGTTCTCGAAACATGGTTAAAAGATATTTCGAATGAATGGGCAACAAGCAACGAAGGCCCGCAAACATGGAACGCCTACGATATAGTCGGGCACCTTATTCACGGAGAGAAAACAGATTGGATACCGCGGGCAGAAATTATTCTTTCAGAAAAAAATGATAAAAGATTTGAAAAGTTTGACCGCTTCGCACAATTTGAAGACAGCAAAGGAAAATCATTAGAAGATCTTTTAGAAGAATTTAAAATCATCCGGAAAAAGAATATAAATATCCTGCATTCTCTAAACATAACTGATGCAGATTTAGAAAAGAAAGGCATTCATCCTGCTTTTGGAGAAGTCACATTGGTTCAGCTACTTTCCACATGGGTCGCACACGACCTCAATCATATTGCACAGATTGCAAGAGTGATGGCCAAACATTATAAAGAAGATGTTGGGGCGTGGACAGCTTATTTGAAAATATTGCAATAGTTTTTACAAAAAAACTTCCGCTTAAAGCACCATTTCTTAATTGCATTATAATGTCTGATACGAAATTATAGCTAACCTTCCGTGTTTATCTGTAAAATCTGTGGTAAAAAAAATATTTCCAAAAAAATTTGGGTAACTCAAAAGTTACATATACATTTGGGTAACTTAAAAGTTACTTATTATGAACAGGACAATCAAACAGAATTTTTTCTATTCCCACACTCCTGAAGTTGTTTGGGAATTTCTGACAAATGCCGAACTGATTGCGCAATGGCTGATGCCCAATGATTTTCAGCCAGTCGTTGGCCATGATTTTACATTCAGGATAAGACCGATCCCTGAATTTGAATTTGATGGAATTATTTATTGTAAGGTGTTGGAGATGATTCCTCACAAAAGACTTTCATATTCATGGAAAGGCGGGCCGGGCGATGGCAGGATTAATCTCGATTCAGTTGTTGAATGGACATTAACAAAAAAAGACAATGGCACCGAGCTCTCTCTCGTTCACAGCGGCCTGATGGAAAATGTCAGTATCTATAATGCCATGACAAAAGGATGGATGGAGAATATGGCTAAAATTGCCGGACTTATAAAACCCACAACCAATGGCACAACCAAGGCTTGACGCATTTCAGGTAATCGCAGACCCGAGCAGAAGGCAAATCCTGAAAATGCTTACGAAAGACAGTTTAACAATCAACAGTCTGGCAGAAAATTTTGACATGAGCCGCCCTGCAGTTTCAAAACACATCAAGATTCTTTATTCAGCCGGCTTCATTTCAATTGAAGACATTGGCAGGGAAAGATATTGCATGCTCAAACAAGATGGCTTTGATGAACTACAGAACTGGATTAACTTTTTTGACTCATTCTGGAAAAATAAAATGAAAAAATTGGAGACATTATTAAACAATAAAATAAATAAAAAATGAAAACAGCAACTCTGACAGAACAGCAAAATTATCACGCAAGCATCACTGCAAATGCGAGCGCTAAAAAAGTGTTCGAAGAAATATGCAAAGTGAATGAATGGTGGACTGCAAAATTTGAAGGCAGTGCAAAAAAACTGAACGATGTTTTCACAGTTCACTTTGGGGAAACATTTGTGACATTTAAAATTGTAGATGTTATCCCAAATGAAATCATTGTATGGCTTGTTACAGATTGCCACTTGCCATGGCTGAGAGACAAAAAAGAATGGAATGAAACTAAAGTAGTTTTTGAAATTTTGCAGGAAAGAGAATCAACTAAAATTGATTTGACGCATGTTGGCTTAACGCCGGAAGTTGAATGTTATCATGGTTGTGAAAAAGGTTGGGATTTCTTTTTCAGGAAAAGTTTGCTCAAACTAATAACAACAGGGAAAGGCATGGCTGACACACCAATTGCTGAGAGATAAATTTTAAAATTATTCAGTAACTGCTTATTTTCAGGAATGAAAATAATCCTGACAGTCATTATTTCAACTTTTTTTTACTCGCAACTTTTTTGTCAATCGAATCAATCAAAGCAGCCTGACAGCAGCAGGCCGTTTGTTCTTGGAACAATTGAAGAAATTCAATCGAAGATTTTATCTGAAAAAAGGATATTGAATATTTATCTCCCGGAAGGATATAATAAAAATGATACCATCAAATACCCGGTGATCTATTTATTGGACGGTTCTGCTGATGAAGATTTTATTCATGTTGCAGGGCTTGTTCAATTCAATACTTTTCCATGGGTGAACCGCGTTCCGAAATCAATTGTTGTTGGCATTGCAAATATCGACAGGAAAAAAGATTTCACTTATCCTACTACAATTGAAGATGATAAAAAGAAATTTCCGACAACAGGAAAATCTGAAAATTTTATTTCATTTATAGAAACAGAACTTCAACCCTTTATTGAAAAGAAGTACACAACGAATACTTCGAAAACAATCATTGGCGAATCATTAGGAGGCTTGATGGCAACAGAAATTTTATTCAAGAAGCCCACTTTATTCAATAAATATATCATCATTAGCCCAAGCCTTTGGTGGGATAATGGCTCATTGCTAAATCTATCGCCAGATATTTTGAAAGAAAGCTTTGCTCAACAAACAGCTATTTATATCGGAGTTGGGAAAGAAGGCCTTACTCCCACTGCTATTCCCCGTGTGATGGAAGTAGATGCTAATCTGTTAGCTGAAAAATTAAGATCAGCCAAAAACAAAAACCTGCACATTTATTTTGATTACTTGCCGGAAGAAAACCATGCGACCATCGGTCATCAGGCTATATTAAATGCATTCAGGTTATTGTCTTCACTACAAGAGAAAAAATAAACACCTGTTTTAAATCCCTCTGAATTATTTTCTTTCTGTTGTAATAATTCATTCCTTTAGTGGTACTAATTATAAAACAATCTGCGTGACAGACGTTGAACAGAAAAAGATTCTTGACGAGTGGCTGAGCTTGCACAAGGGCATCATCTTCAAAATAGTTCGCGTATATGCTTTTAATGCAATGAATCAGGACGATCTTTTTCAGGAAATAGTTATTCAGATATGGAATTCTATTCCATCATTCCGGGGAGAATCTTCTGTCACAACATGGCTCTATCGGATTTCGCTGAATACTGCACTTAAATGGGCGAAGAGAGAGCAAAAACATGATCATTCAGAAACGCTGGATAATGTGCAGCACATTTTGCTCGAAAACAAAATCACAACAGATGAGCGTTTAGTATGGCTCTACGAAGAAATTCACAAGCTGGATGAGGTTGACCGTTCGATTACGTTACTGCTGCTCGATGGATTCAGTTATAAAGAAATGTCGTTGATATTGGGAATTACAGAATCAAATGTCGGCGTAAAAATCAATCGCATCAAAAAGCAATTAATCAGCAAATCAAAAAATTATAGTTATGGAATTTGAAGAACTGCAAAAAATATGGGATTCACAAAACAATCAATATATGTATGCTTTCAATCAAAGTGCCTTATATAACCTTATTGAGTCAAAAAAGAAAAAAGCAGCACGCATCACTAACCTTAGCGAGTTGATGCACATCCTGGTGAACATGCTAGCCGGAGTTATTTACATTGTTATCATTGCGACTATGACCAAGAAAAATATGTTTATGTATGTAATTGCAGCATGGATGTTTGCTATCGCTTTGTATGTAGTGATAAACAGGATGCGCAGGATAAAAGAAAATAAAAATTTTGATATTTCCATCAACGGCAACCTTCAGCATGCTATTTCACTAACAACTTATCAGGCAAATCTTTCACAGGCCATGCGCTGGAATATCCTACCTGTTGCTATTCTTGTTCTTGTTATGGTTTGGGATTCAGGTAAATCTCCATTAATAATCGCTGCGTTGTTTATTTGCTTTCTTGTAGCATATTTAATAAGCACGAAAGACCAGAATATTTATAAGGCAAGAAAACGCGAATTGAAAATATTGCAACAGAAATTAGAAAGTGAAGCTTAAATTGCATCTGCCACGATTTTGAATCGTGGCATAATTTTTTGTCACAATTTCTCTTTATTAATCCGTGCAATCTGTGGCTGATAAAAAATATGCAATACAAAAGAATGCCCATCGAAATAGAATCTCCTGAAAGTTTAGGATATGATTCTATTGAATGCAACCTCGCTGAAAGCTCCGTGCGTGATGTTCTTTTCAAAGAAATCGATATCAATTTAAATGAATTGGTGATTGCCTATGGCGATCATATTGGTAAGCCAGCACTAAGAGAACTAATTGCAGCTAATCACAAAAGCATCAATGGTGAGGATGTGCTGTTGACAGTTGGAGCTGCAGCTTCATTATTTATTATCAATTCATCGTTGCTGACAGAAAAAGATCATTTAATTGTAATCAGGCCAAACTATGCAACGAACATAGAAACACCACGAGCTATTGGCTGCGAAATCAGTTTTATAGATTTGGTTTTTGAAGAAAAATATGCACTTGATATTGAAAAAATAAAATCAGCTATCCGACCGAACACAAAGCTCATCAGCATTACAACACCGCACAATCCAACGGGCACAATGCTTAGCGAGGAACAGCTTGTTGCATTATCAAAACTTGCTGAAAAAAACAATTGCTATTTATTGGTGGATGAAACTTATCGTGATATTTCGTTTCACTCTCCTACTCCATTAGCCGCAACATTGAGCAAAAATGTCATCAGCATTTCATCTGTGTCAAAAGCTTATGGAATTCCCGGCATTCGTTTGGGCTGGCTTATTACTCGCGACAAAAATTTACAGCATCTCTTTCTTGCGGCTAAAGAACAAATCTATATCTGCAATTCAATAGTTGATGAAGAAATATGCCATCAGTATTTGATTAAAAAAGAAAAATATTTCCCTTCAATTCAGAAAGAAGTAAAAATCAATTTTGATATTCTCAAAAACTGGATAGGCAATCACAAATATTTAGAATGGGTTGAGCCTTCAGGTGGAGTTGTTTGCTTTCCGCGTTTTAAGAATGAAGTGAATATTGACATTGAAAAGTTTTATAAAACATTATTGGAAGATTATAAAACTTATGTCGGCCCCGGGCATTGGTTTGAGCAAAGCAAACGTAGCTTTAGATTAGGTTTTGGTTGGGAAAAGCAAGAAGCATTTGAAAAAGGGCTTAAGAATTTAGACAGAGCTATTAAAGCATCATTGATTTAGCAGTGATTAATAACAAGACGCTAACTCCTCGTTGCGATAGTTGTATGCGTTGCCTCGTTGCGTGAAACAATTGATTTTGCTGCAACAAACCCGCTTGTCCACGCATGCTGAAAATTGAACCCTCCGGTAATACCATCAACATCCATCACTTCGCCTGCAAAAAATAAATCAGGAACAATTTTGCTTTGCATGGTGTTCGGGTCAATCTCCGATAACTTAATGCCACCTGCAGTCACAAACTCTTCTTTAAAAGTTGTTTTTCCTTTCACTTCAAATTGTTGTGCAATTAAATTTTGAATCAAAACATTTTGAAGTTTTCCAGGCAAATCTGCCCAGCGCATATTTTCGGTTATGCCTGACTGTTGAATCAGATATTCCCACAGCCGTTGCGGCAATCCAAAATAATTTTTACCCGAAATTTTTTGTGATGCATTTTCACTTCGTAGGTCAGAAAATTTTTCTCTCAACGCCTGTTCGGCATATTCTGGAAGCCAGCTTATCACAACTCCGAACTCATAACTCCGAACTGATAATTCTCTTGCTCCCCATGCTGACAATCTTAATACCGCAGGGCCGCTTAATCCCCAATGAGTAATTAAAACCGGTCCTTGCTCTGATAATTTTGAGCCGACAATTTTCACTCTTGCATTAGCAACCGAAACACCCATTAGTTTAGTGATAGAATTATTCGGAAGATTAAATGTGAACAACGAAGGAACCGGCTCTTCAATGGAATGCCCAATATTTTTCAGCCAATCAAACATGGATGATTTTGGATAACCGCCGCTTGCGATGCAGAGATAATTCGCAGTCAAGAGTTCAGCGTTAAGAGTCCTGATTTGCCAATCGCTGTTTATTTTTTTTATTTCTTTTACTTCCCGGTTAATCAAAATTTCTATCCGATATTTATTCGCTTCTTTAATCAGGCATTCAATAATTGTGTCTGATGAATCTGTTATTGGAAACATTCTTCCATCCTCTTCCTTTTTTAGCATCACATTTCTTTCTTCAAACCATGTAATAATGTCTTTTGTAAAAAACTGATGAAATGCTTTCTTCACAAAATGCTGTCCTCTCGGATATTTTTTCATCATCTCTTCAATTTCAAAACATGCATGCGTAACGTTGCAACGCCCGCCACCACTCACTTTCACCTTACTTAATAATTTGGAAGATTTTTCAAGAATGGTCACTTTCAAATCAGGGTTCATTCTTGCAGCATTCACTGCGCAGAAAAAACCTGCCGCGCCGCCACCAATCACAATTAAAGTCCTGGGCATATTATTCAGGTTGCATCAGCATAATGGAAGACAATGTTTCTATCCCGTTCCAGAAATTCTGCAAACGCAGGTTTTCATTTTCTGCATGCTGATTATTATCATGATTCTCAATCGGAACGATGATTGTTTTTGCATTCAGATATTTCTCAAATAAAAACAATGGCAGGCTTCCTCCGAGAGATGGAAATAAAACAATTTTGTCGTCCGTTGTTTTCTGCACTGCAGCAATGATATTTTTTGCAATGGGCAAATTCATAGAAGTGCGTTGTGCATTGTAACCATCATTAGGCGCAATGGCTTTAATAATTTTTGCGTGAGCAGATCTTTCTTCATCGGAAGGTTCGTGGTCAATTAGGTAATAACCTTGCTGGCGAATATGCTCAATCACTTTCTGTTGCTGTTTCTTCCAATCATTACCCAACACCAATCGCAAATCAAGTACAGCCGATGCAGTGGTAGGAATCACATTGCTGGCTTGCTTCCCGACATTTCCGCTTGCCATGCCGTTGATATTAAGTGATGGCAGGTTGATTGATTCAGCCAAAGTTTTGTCCGGCATTTCGTTGGCAGAAATGCCAAGTTCTTTTTTCATTTGCTCATCCACTGAAGGAATTTCTGCAATCGCTTTTTTTTCAGCATCAGTAAACGGGATTACATCTGCATAAAAATATTTCACAGTCACCTTCCCCTCATCATCTTTCATCGACGCTAATAATTTTGCAAGCATCAACGCAGGGTTTGGAGCCCAATTTCCATAATGCCCGCTATGCAGTGGACGTTTCGAAGCATATACAGTCAAATCAATATGACAATCTCCACGCACCCCAAACACGATTTGTTTTTTTCCTGATTGATGAACAGGTCCGTCACAGATTATCCAAACATCCGATTGTAATAACGATTTGTATTTTTCCAATACTTCTGAAAGGTGCGTTGAGCCTGCTTCTTCTTCTCCTTCAAAAAAGAATTTGATATTGTAATGAAGTTTCAATCCTGATTTAATGATTGCATTGTATGCATTTAAAATGGCAGCAACTCCGCCTTTATCATCAGAACCTCCGCGAGCATAAATCCTCCATTCAGGATTGAATGAAGTATTGTCGTCAGGAAAAGAAATGATGCTTGCATTTCTTTCAAGTGA
Source organism: Puia sp. (assembly GCA_035295505.1). Taxonomy (GTDB): domain Bacteria; phylum Bacteroidota; class Bacteroidia; order Chitinophagales; family Chitinophagaceae; genus Puia. The sequence goes on from DATGIX010000104.1 coordinate 29,136, forward strand.
TCCATTTAGCAATTGCGGCTTGAATGGCTCGAGCGGCTTTGCCCATTGCAGTGGATTAACCGGCTGACCATCGTAATGCGCATAAAAAATAATTGTGTGCGTTGCTCCGGGAACATTTGCTTCTCCATAAACAACCGGAGGTTTTGATGGGGTAATGGGCGATAGCAATTGAATATTTTGAATGCCTCGTTTATTCATCATGCTCATAATAAATGCAGCATTCTTTTGAATATTCACCGAATCATCTGCAATATTTGGAATGGAAAGAAATGAAACGAATTCATTGATGATGGGATGCTCATTCTGCTCTCTGAATTTTCTGATTTTTAAAATTTCAGGTGATTGAGCGAATGATATTTGAGTAACAAAAATAAAAGCACCTAAAGCAGTCAGATATCTTTTCATGGTCTTAAAGGTAACAAATAATCAGAGAGTAGTTGAAACTGCAGCTTTCTATCACCGGTTAATAACTGTGAAACAGTTTTTGATTTATTAACTCGCATGCATAACCGAAAAGTATTCTGTAAAAAATGAGTGCCCTTTACAGCGATTAATCAATATAATCACTATAAAAGGCACTATAAAACTGTTTAAAACCTAACAGGTAGAAACCTGTATGCTCAGCTTATGAACGCTTTAATCAAAAATATTCGTTGCTTACCATCCTGGTGTTTGTTTGTACACGTTATTACTTGCGGATATTACATCAGGGCTTATTGGCCATGCCATGTGTTTTGCCGGATCAAAACTTCTTTGCGGCCAAACAACGCTGGTAGTATAAGGTGAAGCAGGATCCGTTTTATTATCGTGAATGCGGCCATGAAGTGGCGCATTTATTTTATCAAAATCTCCCCATCTTTTCAAATCTTGAAATCTGTCGGTCCATTCGCACGCAAGCTCGCAGCGGCGCTCATGCTTCAAATCATCCATAGTAGGATTTACTATTGATGCTAATCCTACTCTCGCACGCACTTCATTAAGCGGTGCTGCAGCATCAGCATTTTTGCCTTGCTGGATCAATGCTTCAGCTTTGAATAACAAAATCTCTGCATAGCGCATCAACGGCAGGTTCAACATAGTTGTCGGATAATTCCCGTCCTGATTAATCATTGAATTGGTTCCGGCCTCCAGATTAGTTCCATAGCTATATGGCTCCATGTATTTATTAATCTGAAAACCGGAAAGACTGTTTGTGGAATAGTATTGCCAGTCTTGGCCAAAATAAGTAAAGTGATCGCCAAAATTAAGAATGGTAGCTTCACGTCTTGGATCAGTCGCTTCATATTCATCATACAATTCTTCTGTGGGTTGAAAATAACCCCAGCCATTATAAATTCCCCAGCCTTTGTTTTCAAGCACTACTCCCATAAATTCAGAACCACCGAGTGTGCTTGATGTTACTGACCAAATATATTCAGAGCTCCAGTTGTTTGCAATTTTAAAAACTGCTTTGTAATTATCAGCAGAAGTACCCTGCCCGGTAATCAAAGCTCTTCCACATTCATTCTTTATCCGATCGCAGAGATCAGGAATCAATGCCCACTTGGTATTGTCATACTGCGCCCAATAAGCATAAGTTTTTACAAGATACCCGAGTGCTGCAGCTTTATGAGCCCTGCCCTGATCCGCTGATCCATAAGTTTCAAATAATGGAAGAAGATCAGATGCTTTTTGAAAATCGCCTGCGATGATTTCATAGTTATCAGTCACTGATGCCAACTGAGGCGGGATGCGATAACCGAATTGAGCGTTCTCCACGCCATCATAAGGCACCCCCTGATTTTTGTGACCCCAGAGATATGCAATCCAAAAATGTGAAAACCCTCTCATGAAATATGCTTCGCCAAGAGATCGGTTTTTCAGATCATCAGAAATATTGGTTGCATTTTGCAAGCCTGCAATTGCTTCATTTGCTTTGTTGAGTGTGAAATATAAATCGCTCCATCCTCCTGCCATATAATCTTCAGCACCGGTGCAAACAAAATTTTTAATATTTTCTGCTGCAGGCTTTGGCCTTCCTACGATCAAATCATCGCTGGCATTCTGCATCCAAAAAAGATTTCTTCCCCATGTGGATTCATAACGCATGGACACATACAATGCGGCCGTCGATTTTGTGACCATGTCTGTTCCGTTCCACTGGTATGCAGCAGTTGGTGTGCCATTTGGTTTTGTATCAACCCAGTTTTTACTGCATGAACCGAATATTAATGTCGAACATAAAAGCGAATAATATAATGAGCGTTTCATAACTAAAGTTTTTGAAAGAATTATAAATTAAGTTTTACACCCGCTGCAAATACTCTTGACACAGGGAATTGCCCTCCATCAAAACCAATGCCTCCCACTTCAGGATCCATTCCGCTATACTTGGTGATGGTGATTAAATTGTCTGCGCTGATGTAAACACGCAAGCTCGTGTTGTGCAAAAATTTCGGGAAGTTGTAACCGATGATCAAACTTTTTAATCTCAGATAATTTCCGCTTTCCAGATACCAGTCAGAAGGAGTCTGGAAGTTATTATTTGCATCACTCGCAGAAATAATCGGTATGGTCGATTTTGTATTTGTAGGTGACCATGCATCTAAAATTTTATCCCATCTGTTATAACCTTGTTCAGCTCCATTCAAAGTCGATTCTTTGAAAGCATGGAATAATTTCACGCCTGCAACGCCTTGCCAAAACATGGTCATATCAAATCTTCTCCATGAAAGATTTGCCGTGAAGCCATAAGTAAATTTTGGAAGAGCACTTCCCATATACACTCTGTCGCCATCATCAATTTTGCCACTGTTGTCTTTGTCAACAAATTTCAGGTCGCCGGCTTTTGCATTAGGCTGAATCCTGTTGCCATTCTTATCAACGTAATTAGCCGCATCTGCATCGCTTTGAAAAATGCCAGCAGTTTTTACGAGCCAGTAGGATTCATAAGGCTGGCCCACCGTCGACCGGTAAGGTGATAATGTTCCTCGCCATGTGCTGCCATCCGGCCAAAATGAATTTGGGTTGTTATCAATATAAGAAACCCTGTTTTTTAATGTTGCAAAGTTTCCGCTGATCTCATAAGCAAATTCTCCTGCGCGATTTCTCCAGGTTGCTGCAAATTCAAATCCGGTGTTCCTGATTTTTCCCTGGTTAATCAATGGTGCGCCAAAACCATAAGTGTTTGGCCAGTTCGCAGTTTGAGCTGTGATGAGATTATAAGTCAGCTTATCAAAATAATCTACAGTGAGAGATAATTTATCGTGCCATACATTTATATCCATACCAAGGTCTTTCTGCTCTGCTGTTTCCCATGTCAGCTTTGCGTTTGTAAAGCTTCCTACATACAACGCAGTTGTTTGAGGTCCGCCATCACCAACCTGATATGTGTAATCAGAATTCAGCAAAGGGTAACCGTAGTTAACAGGAACAGAACTTAAATTTCCGATACGGCCCCAGCTTCCTCTTATCTTTAATAAATCAAGAGCTGGCAAATGAAAAAATGGCTCAGAGCTGATTTTCCATGCTGCAGTTACGCCAGGCACACCAATCGTGCGATGCCCGGGAGCAAGCCTTCCTGCAATATCATATCGATAACTTCCTGTGACGAAATAACGATCAGCCCAGCTATATGTCAATCTTCCAACATAAGATTGATTCCTGTCTTTCCAATCCCAGTCTGTAGGTTTTATATCTGTGAAGTTTCCGGCATTAATAAAAAACTGAGCCCATGTCGCTTCATTGTCAAAAGTTTTTGCCGAAGCGCTGAAACCTTCCCCTGAATTTTCTTGCGCAGTTGTAGAAACCATGGCACCAATGCTGTGGCTTCCAAAATTGCGGCCATAATTGATTGTATTCTCCCAAATCCAGTTGTAGGTTTTATTGGTTGAATAATCCAATTCGTTTTGATCATTAGGCTTGCCCGGCTCTGTTCTTCTGGGAATAAAATTTTTGTACAATGATTGTCCTTGTCTGTAAGAAAATCTTGTTAAGAAAGAAAGCCCTCTGATGATATTTGAAATTTTTAATTCTGAAACGGATTGCACATCGAGCGATTTATTATATGGTTGATTGCGCAATAATGTAGCAACAGGATTTATAACATCACCATGAATGCCGAGGTATGGAGAATCTCTTGGGCCAACTCCACCAAAAGTTCCGTCGGGATAATAAACTGTTGCGGAGCGTGGCATGTATATAGCGGATAAAATGGTGCCGTCATATCCGCTCTCTGTACTTGTTCCTCTGTGGTCGTTATTATTTAAAAATATATCCTGTTTGAATTTTATGTGCGAGTTAAACTGATAGGCAGAATTAAAACGCAAGGAAATATTTTTTGCGTAAGTGTTCAGCAGCGTACCCTGATTTTCTTCATACCTGCCCTGGAACAAAGAAGAAAATTTTTCAGTGCCTGCATTCAATGTAATATTATGTCTGTGGATTAATCCCGTCCTGAATATTGAGTGTATCCAATCAGTGCGTGTAACCTGGTCGTTAGGGTTTTTTGTTGCATCCCATCCGTCAAGTGGTGGTAAGCCTGCATTTGTATAAGCAAGGTTAGCAACCTTCGCTTCATTTGCAGCCGTTAATGACTGCGGCAATCTCCATGCGTTCTTTGCACCAACAAAGCCTGTATATTCAATACCAGGCTTGCCTTGTGCAGCCTGGCGAGTTGTTATTAATACAACACCCGCAGCTCCAGAGAATGCCCCGTAAATAGCTGCTGATGCAGCATCTTTTAACACCGTTACCGATTCAATATCTGCAGGATTGTATGGAGCACCCGGAACACCATCTACTACAAATAATGGAGCATCTCCATTTCTTGAGCCTGTTCCTCTAATGAACAATGTTGGTGATTGATCGGGATGGCCGCCATTACTGACAATTGTAACTCCAGGCACTTTTCCCTGTATCATACTTAATGCATCCACAACAGGCCTCTCTTTTATTTGAGGCATATCTGGCACTGTTGAAACTGCTGCTGATAAATCTTTTTTCTTCATCGTGCCATATCCAATTACAACCACTTTGTCCAAACTGCTATTTGTCTGTTTCATGATGATACTGATGGAGATTCGTCCGTTTTCCTTCAGTTCATAACCTGTAAGTGTGTCTGATTGATAACCAACATAACTAAAAACAAATTGATAGCCCGGGCCTGAAGGCAAATCACTGAATGAAAAAATTCCTTTCGCATCAGTTGTGGCGCTGCGGGAAAGGCCTGACGAAATGTTTTGCAAGTGCACACTAACACCGGCCAACTCGTCTCCACTCTCATTTCTAACGATGCCGATCGCCTTGTTAGCGGTATTGCTCTGTGCCTGCAAACAAAATGTTGCAATGAGCAATACCAGCATACATAACAATACTCTTTTCATAAGCTGTGTCATTTTGGGTGTTTGAAATAATTAGGAATACAATAAATGTCCCTTCAACAAATGGAACGTTTGTTTAGCGTTTGAAATCTTTAATAATTAGTATGATTAATTTATCCTCCTGACCGTGTACCCTTGCCCGTTTTTTTTGATGATCAAATCGTTGAGCTTTGCAATTGTATTTAAAAATTCATCTAATGTTTCTGATGTTGATTTATGCATTCCTGTAAAATTCATATCGCCGATTGCTGCCGTGTCGTATTTTATTTTCACATGATATTGTTTCTGCAGCTCCTTAAAAACTTCCTGTAATGGTTTATTATTGAAATCAAGCGCAACTGCTGGTTTCAAAACAGCTATTTTTTTTGTTTCAGGATTTTCTTCCGGCCTGAACGCATGAACATCAACAGCTAAACTTTTATTATTGAAACTAAGTTCATGTCCAGGGCTGAGGAAAACATCTTCTACATGCGGTGCTTTTTCTTCGTTTCGAACCACCACTTTGCCTTCAAATAATTTCACTGTTGTGACCATTTCGTTCTTTGCATTCACTGTGAACATAGTTCCTAATGCTGTAGTGTTTATTTTATTTGAATGAACACAAAATGGTTTCGATGGATCTTTTGCTACTTTAAAATTTGCTTCTCCCGTCAAAAAAATATCTCTCCTGTTTTCATTGAAAGAACTATTGTATGATATGCTGCTCCCTGAAGAAAGCACAACAACACTGCCTTCCGGCAAAATAATTTTTTTAGGTGTTGTTAAATCATTCTTCTCAGTAGCGAACAATAGGTTCTCTTTTTTTTCAGGCTTGTTTTGGTCAACTGCTATTGAACGATCAACACTATGATGATTCAAATAAAAAACTGATGCAGAAATCAGCAATACAACAGATGCGGCGGCGACCCAACCAAATCTTCTGATGAAAATTACTTTTTTATCAATGCGTTCATTTATTTTTTCAAACATCCGCTCTGAGATATCGCCGTTCATTTTTTCAGCAGAAAAAGAGTGCCAGCTTTCTTCAGTCAAATATTTCTCCAACTGGTCTGGATTTTCCCTGAACCATACAGTTACCATTCGCCTCTCTTCTTCAGTGCATTTGCCAGTCAAAAAATCCCTTATCAACTTTTCTGAAATGTGCATACAATAATATTTCGTATGAAACTGAATAATCCCTTACTCCGTTTAAAAATATTTTTTGAATATAAGAAATTAAAACTGTAGAAATGATGAGCATAGTAGATTCTCATCTTATATTCCGACAAGGATTTAATTTGAGCTTTTAAAAAAATGAGAGTGATTTTCTGATATGCCTGATCGCTCTTGTAATATGGGTTTCTACCGTTTTGGAAGTAATGGAAAGCTCAGAGCTGATTTCTTTGTGAGAGCGTTCTTCAAATCTGCTGTATTTGAATACTTTTTTTTGAACAGGTGGCATTGTTTCAATTGCATTCATAGCAAGCGCTAGTTCGTTCTTTGTTTCCGGATTGTAATATTCAATTGCTTCTGCATTAAACTCCATAGAACTCAGGGGAACTACTTTTCTTACTTTATTTTTTCTGAGCAAATCTATAAGTATGCTTTTTGCGATTCTGAAGAGTTGAGCAGAAAGAGGGTGTTCTATTGATAGCTTGCTGCGTTTTTCCCAAATTTTTACAAAGCTCAATTGAACAGTTTCCTCTGCAAGCCATTCTGATTGAGTATATCGATAAATATAATGGTAAAGTTTCGAGTGATACTCAAAATAAAAATCCTGAAAGCTTTGACGATCTCCTTTCCTGATATTTTCTATCAATTCATTCATATGCAGTCGCAAATCAAAAAACTAAGGTAGATAAAAAAGCAAATAGATTCCATCAGCCTTTTTTATCTGTGCGTTAATTTTCACGAAACCGTTTTCGTAGCTCTTAATAAACCTGTTATCTATTGCCTGATGAAGAAACTGTTACAAGGTCGGAAGAAAATAAATTAGGATTCGCTTTTTCTGCGGCTTCTATAATGCTATAATCTGAAAGTATATCAGCTTTATTTTTTTGAACATGAACATCATGTTCGAAGTGAACAGAAGGCTTGTGGTCTTTTGTGCGCACAGTCCAGCCATCATCTTCTGTATAAACATCTCTTACGCCGAGATTAATCATTGGTTCAATAGCAATCACCAATCCTTCTTTCATTTTTGGCCCGCTGCCACGCTTGCCATAATTAGGAACCTGCGGGTCTTCATGCATGCTTTTTCCCAAGCCATGACCAACAAGCTCACGAACTACTCCATAACCATATTTTTTTTCTGTATGTTCCTGAATGGCAAAAGAAATATCTCCCACACGATTTCCAGCTACTGCTTTTTCAATGCCTTTGTATAATGATTCTTTGGTCACTCTTATTAACTGAGCAACAGGCTGACTGATTTCGCCTAACACGAATGTATATGCGTGGTCGCCGTGATAACCGTTTTTCACAACGCCGGTATCAATTGAAACGATATCACCCTCTTTTAATTCTTCTTTATTTGGAAAACCATGCACAACAACGTCATTCACAGAAATGCATGAATTGAAAGGATAGCCTCGATAATTTAAAAAATTAGGAGCCGCTTTATTATCTCTGATAAACTCACCAATGATTTTATCAAGCGAAAGCGTAGTGATGCCGGGCTTTAAAATTTTTGCAATCTCAGTAAGGGTTTTGCTTACGAGCAAAGCGCTTTGCCGCATCAGTTCAATTTCAGCTTGTGTTTTATAAAAAATCATTGGGTGAATAGTGAATGGTCAATGGTGAATAAGTTTCATCAGGAATTAAAGGTCGATAAGTTTTCGTTTGGGCTTGCACGTTGCTCAATAGAATTGTTTCAGTACAAGTGAGTGACACAATCCGCCGCGGCGGACTTAATAGTAGCAATGTCGCTTAATATATAATAAAACTCTTACGGCTTATAACTTGCCACTTACCACTTCTATATTACAAATAAACCTGTCAGCGGTTCGCATAACAGGTTCATTATAGAAAAATCTGAAAATATTTTTAGATGACAGCACCTGAAACAGTAGATGACTGGCGACCCTGAATCCTTCCGCTTTTCATCAATCCATCATATTGACGCATCAGCAATTGTGTTTCCACTTGCTGTAATGTATCGAGAATTACACCCACCATAATCAACAATGATGTGCCTCCGAAAAATGATGCAAATGATTGTGTGATTCCGAGACGTTGCGCAAACCCAGGCAGGATACCGATTACAGCCAGTAACACTGCACCTGGCAAAGTGATTTTATCCATCACTGAACCAATATAATCTGCAGTTGGCTGACCAGGTTTTACACCAGGGATAAATCCGTTGTTGCGCTTAAGGTCTTCAGAAATTTGCTTGGGGTTAAAAATTAAAGCAGTGTACAAGAACGTGAATGCAATCACTATCACCGCATAGATTATCATGTGCAGATAATCTTTCGGATCTGAAAATATTCTTGATATACCTTCTTTATTTTCAAAGCTTGTATATGAAATCAAAGTTGGAAGGAACATGATTGCCTGCGCAAAGATGATTGGCATTACACCGGCACTGTTCACTTTCAATGGAAGAAATTGCCTGGCGCCACCGAATTGCTTATTACCAACAATCTGCTTGGCATAGTTCACCGGAACTTTTCGCACCCCTTGAATCAGCACAATCAATCCCATGATGATTCCGATAAGGATGGCGATTTCAATCACGAAGATTAATATACCGCCGCTTCCGATTGCGAGTTTCGCTGTAAGCTCCTGCCTGAAAGCATTTGGGAGCCTCGCTAAAATTCCAATCATGATGATGAGTGAAGTACCGTTGCCTAATCCTTTATCAGTGATTTTTTCACCGAGCCACATCACGAACAATGTTCCTGCTGTTAGCACGATTGGAGTAGTAATCCATAAATAAGCTGAGAAAGAATCAATAACTGCATCTTTCGCCATCGTTCTTAAATAGGTCACATAAGCATAAGCCTGAACGAACGTGACAATAACAGTAAGATATCTTGTCCACTGATTGATTTTTTTTCTGCCGCTCTCGCCTTCTTTCTGAACCTTTTGCATTTGAGGAACAAGGATTGTCATCAATTGCATAAAGATAGAGGCAGAGATATAAGGCATGATACCAAGCGCAACAATTGACGCTTGCAAAAATGCACCACCAGAGAATGCATCAATCAATCCGAGCGCACCACCCTTTGCTCCGGATAAGCTGCTGAGTTTATGAGGGTCGATTCCGGGCAATGTGATATAAGTACACACCCTGAAAATGAACACAAGAAGCAAAGTAGTAAGTATCTTACTCTTCAGCTCCTCGATGCCCCAGATATTTTTTAGTGTTTGAATCAGTTTCTTCACGAATGTTGTAATTTTTTATTTAGCCAAAACAAAAAAGACGCAGTTCATGCGCCTTGCAAGTTACACAAAAATTACTTGAGAATTTCTATAGTTCCGCCAGCTTCTTCAATAGCAGCTTTTGCCTTTGCGCTCACTGCATTCACTTTGAAAGCGATTTTAGTTTTCAATTCGCCGTTTCCGAGAACTTTTACTAATGAAGTTTGGCTGATGAGTCCATTAATATATAAATTTTCCGGAGAGAATTCTTTGATACCATATTTTTCAATCAGATGGTCAATTTGACCAAGATTGAAAACATTGTATTCTATTCTGTTGATGTTTTTGAAACCGCGTTTTGGAAGCCTTCTCTGGATGGGCATCTGACCGCCTTCATGAGCCATTTTGCGCTGATAACCTGCACGGCTCTGTCCGCCTTTATTACCTTTTGTTGAAGTTCCGCCTTTACCGGAAGCTTCGCCGCGACCTAATCTTTTTTCTTTGTGAGTAGACCCTTTTGCAGGCCTGATAGTGTGTAATTTCATTTTATTTGATTTTAACTCAACGGGGAATCGCCCCTCGCTTATTAATTATCTGATGTGAAAATGTGCGGATATGCGAATTCTTTTCATTCGCAAATCTGCACATCCGCAAATTTGCTTATTTAACTTCTTCAACTTTCACCAGATGATCCACTTTGCGCACCATACCTAAAATTTGTGGAGTTGCTTCTACTTCTTTACTAGCGTGCATTTTTTTCAAGCCAAGTGCAAGCAATGTTTGCTTCTGGCGCTCTGGTCTGTCAATTCCGCTCTTAACCTGTGTTATTTTAATTTTTTTCATAACTCAACTATTGAACTGTGGACAGAATTATTGTCCGTTAAAAACTTTCTTTAAAGATAAATGGCGTGTTCTTGAAACAGTGATTGGCTCTCTCAACATCGCCAATGCTTTAAACGTTGCTTTCACCACGTTGTGTGGGTTTGCAGAACCAAGTGATTTTGCAAGAACGTCTGTTACACCAGCGCTTTCAAGAACAGCACGCATGCTGCCTCCGGCGATTACACCAGTACCATGAGCAGCTGGTTTAATCAGCACTTTCGCTGCGCCTTCTTTTGCAAGCTGGTCGTGAGGAATTGTGCCATGCAGAATCGGAACTTTAATCAGGTTCTTTTTTGCATCTTCAATTCCTTTGGTGATGGCTTCCTGCACTTCTTTCGCTTTGCCCAAACCATGACCAACAACGCCGCCTTCATTTCCTACTACTACTAATGCAGAAAAACTAAATGCACGTCCGCCTTTTGTTGTTTTCACAACACGGTTGATAGCAACTACTTTTTCTTTCAATTCCAGGTCGCCGGCTTTTACTTTCGTTAAGTTTACTTTTGACATTGTATGCTTTGAAAAATTTTCAAATAATTTTTTAGAATTTTAATCCGCCTTCACGAGCGCCTTCAGCAACTGCTTTCACGCGACCATGATATAAATTCCCGCCGCGGTCGAATATGCATTCTTTCAAACCAAGTTCATTTGCTTTGCGTGCGATAGCTGCTCCAACCAATTTGCTTTTCTCGCTCTTTGTTCCCTTTTGCGCAGTGATATCTTTATCACGAGAAGATGCTGCTGCTAAAGTTTTGCCATCATTATCATCAATCAATTGCACATATATATCGCTGTTGCTCCTGAACACTGCCAGTCTCGGCTTTTCAGCAGAACCGGCAACTTTTTTTCGGATGCGGTATTGAACCTTTTGCTTCTTTACAAATTTCTTGTCCATGATTTTTATTTTGCAATCCTGATACTGCCAGGATTTTTATTAACTCATTTATTTACCAGCAGCTTTACCAGCTTTCTTGCGAACCACTTCACCCACATAGCGAACACCTTTTCCTTTGTATGGCTCTGGTTTGCGAAGCCCGCGGATTTTTGCAGCAACCTGACCAATCAATTGTTTGTCGATTCCTTCTAAAGAAATTTTCGGGTTCTCTCCTTTTTCCTGCGCTGTTGCTACTTTCAATTCTTTTGGGATTTCGAAAATGATATTATGAGAATATCCTAATGACAAATCCAATAAATTCCCCTGATTAGAAGCTTTGAAACCTACACCGATTAATTCAAGCTTTCTTGTATAACCTTCGGTAACTCCTTTCACCATGTTTGAAATCAAAGAACGATATAAGCCATGCAATGCACGATGGCGAATTTGGTCAGTAGGGCGAGTAAATTCAACCTGTCCATCTTTCACTTCAGCTTTTATATCGCGGTCAAGTGCTTGTTTCAATTCACCTTTTGGTCCTTTCACGCTAATCACATTATCAGCACTAACGGTGATGGTTACCCCATTTGGAACTGCTACCGGTTTTTTTCCTATACGAGACATATCAGTTTGTTGTTTATAGTTTGTTGTTGTTAGTTCTTTGACCGGTCAGCCTTGATATGAAAGGCTTAATGTATCAGGAACTGTTATCTCAAAAATCTTTTAATCCTGCAAATCCAGGTTCAGACAATTAATAAATGTAGCAAAGAACTTCTCCGCCTACATTTTGCGCCTTCGCTTCTTTATCAGTCATCACACCTTTTGATGTGGAGATGATAGCAACGCCTAATCCATTTTTCACACGCACAAATTCTGCAGGGCTCGCATATTGGCGAAGACCCGGACGGCTCACTCTTTCAAGCGATTTGATTGCAGGCTCTTTCGTTTGCGGATCATACTTCAAAGCGATTTTGATTACGCCTTGCTTAGTATCATCCTCAAATTTATATTTCAGGATATATCCTTTGTCGTATAAAATTTCTGTTATACGCTTTTTCAGATTAGACGCAGGAATCTCAACAATACGGTGATTAGCCATCTGCGCGTTGCGCACTCTCGTCAAATAATCTGCAATTGGATCTGTAACCATTTTTATCTCTTTGAATAATTTTAAAAATTCTTTTGTCATCGGTCCTCAGTCTGCGGACTGCCGACTGATAACTGCGGACTGTTTTACCAGCTCGCTTTTCTTACGCCCGGGATTTTTCCAGCCAATGCCATGTCACGGAAAACCAATCTCGAAACACCGAAGTATCTCATATAACCTCTTGGTCTGCCTGTTAACTGGCAACGATTTTTCAGGCGCACAGGAGATGCATTTTTAGGAAGCAAATCCAAAGCTGCATAATCGCCTGCTGCTTTTAAAGCCGCACGTTTATCAGCATATTTTGCTACTAATGCTTCTCTTTTTTTCTGCCTGGCTTTTACTGACTCTTTCGCCATTTTGTGTTTTTATTTTAATGAACGATTAATCTTTTTTTGCAGCATTCCTGAATGGCATACCCAATTCTTTCAACAATTCGTATGCTTCTTCATTTGTGTTTGCTGTTGTCACAAATGTGATATCCATGCCCGTTATCTTCGTTACTTTATCGATATCCACTTCAGGGAAAATGATTTGCTCAGTAATACCCAATGTGTAATTACCACGACCATCAAATGATTTTTCATTCACGCCTTTGAAATCGCGCACACGTGGCAATGCTGTTGATACAAGCCTGTCAAGAAATTCATACATCTTCTCGCCGCGCAATGTTACTCTTGCACCAATCGGAATATTTTTTCTCAACTTGAAGTTGGAGATATCTTTAGTAGACATAGTCGCTACAGCTTTCTGACCTGTGATTAATGTCAGCTCATCAAGTGCTACATCAACTAATTTTTTGTCGCTTACTGCTCCATTCACACCTCGGTTCAAACAAATTTTTTCAAGTCTTGGAGCTTGCATGATGGTGCTGTATCCAAATTTTTTCATCAGCGTAGGCACCACTTCATTTTTGTACTTGCCGATTAATCTCGGAGAATATTTTTCTGTGCTCATTATTTAATGACCCCCTCTGATTTTTTTGATATGCGAACTAATTTTCCGTTCTCTCTTGTGCGTTTCACTTTGGTTGCTTCGCCGGCTTTTGCATCCCACAACATTACATTTGAAATGTGGATAGCAGCCTCAATTTTCACAATGCCACCTTTTGTGTTCTGCGCAGAAGGCTTTGTGTGTTTCGTTACGATGTTCGCACCTTCCACAAGCACCTTCGCTTTGTCAGGAAAAACTTCCAGCACTTTGCGAGGCTTCTTCAAATCCTTATCGTCGCCAGCAATCACCACTACGCTGTCGCCTTTTTTAATATTAAACTTCGGTTTAAATCTGTTGCTCATTTTTAAAAGTTTCCAGTTTACAATTTTCAGTTTCCAGTTCTTTAGTTTTAAGTTTCATTTTAAATTTCAAATTTGCAGAACCGGAAACTTGAAACCAGAAACTCGAAACTATTTTCTACAGCACTTCAGGTGCTAATGAAATAATTTTCATGTATCCTTTATCACGAAGCTCTCTTGCAACCGGCCCGAAAATACGTGTACCTCTTGGCTCTTCGGATTGGTTCAGCAACACCACTGCGTTATCATCAAACCTGATATAAGAACCGTCTTTGCGGCGCAATTTGTTTTTTGTGCGAACAATAACAGCTTTCGTTACAGTTCCTTTTTTAATGCCACCTGCAGGCAATGCATCTTTCACAGTCACAACAATCTTGTCGCCGATTTTCGCATAATCCTGACCACTGTTCCCAAGCACTCGGATGCAAAGAACTTCTTTGGCACCGCTGTTGTCTGCTACGTTTAGTCTGCTTTCTTGCTGAATCATTTTATTTCGCTTTGTGCTTATAGTTTCAGTCTACAAGCAATTTATTACTACTAATCTTTTACTTCTTACAGTTTCTTCTACTTAGCTTTCTCGATCACTTCCACCAATCTCCAACGCTTTGTTTTGCTAAGCGGGCGGCTTTCCATAATCTTCACAATGTCGCCAACTGTGCACTCGTTCTTTTCATCGTGTGCATGAAAACTGGTTGTTTTCTTTACAAACTTCCCATAGATAGGATGCTTTACTCTTCTTTCAACAGTAACGGTAATGGTCTTGTCCATTTTGTTGCTCTTCACAACACCCGTTTTTGTTTTTCGCAAATTTCTTTCAGCCATTTTATTAAGCTTTTGATTTCTTATTATTCAATTCTGTTTTTAGCCTCGCGATATCCTGCCTCAAAGAGCGGATGCTCATTGGGTTTTCCAATGGAGAGATAGCGTGCGCAAACTCTAATTTCTTCAATCTCAGTTCATCTTCCTGAATGCGCGACTTCAAATCCACTTCGCTTAAATCTTTCAGGCTTTTTACAAAATCAATTCTCTTAGACATTGTATATCTCTTTTATAAATTTTTATTTAGCAGCAACAATCGCAACTGCATCGCGGCGAACAACAAATTTTGTTTTGATGGGCAATTTCTGCGCAGCCAGATGCAACGCTTCTTTTGCTGTTTGTTCAGGAACGCCATCAGCTTCAAACAAAATTCTTCCTGGCTCAACTACAGCAGCCCAATATTCAGGGTTACCTTTACCTTTACCCATTCTCACTTCAAGTGGCTTCTTAGTGATTGGCTTGTCAGGAAATATTCTTATCCAAACATTCCCTTCACGTTTCATGTGGCGTGTTAGTGCCTGGCGAGCAGCTTCAAGCTGACGGTTTGTTAACCATATTGCTTCGAGTGCTTTCAATCCATAAGAACCAAATGCAATAGAGCTTCCTCTTTTTGCAGTCTCGCGGATTCTGCCTTTCTGCCCTTTCCTATGTTTCGATCTTTTCGGTTGTAACATGTTCAGTTCCTAGTTTTGAGTTTCGAGTATCGAGTTTCAGCTCTTTACTTCAAAACAAATGTTCTAATTTTTATTAAGCGTTCCGGAAACTATAAACTTGAAACCGGAAACTGTAAACTTTAATGTCTTCTATCTCCACCGCCACGTCCGCCTCTGTCGCCGCCACCTCTTCTATCACCTCTGTCACCGCCGCGTCCGCCTCTGTCATCTCTTCTATCACGATGGTCGTCTCTTCTTCCACCACCATCTCTTCTATCGCCGGCATTAGAACCGCCTTCTTTTCCACCAACAAAATTCGGATTCAAATCTCTCTTAGCTAAAACTTCGCCTTTGCAAATCCAGACTTTGATACCAATCTTTCCATATACTGTTTGTGCAAACACGCTTGCATAATCAATATCCATACGAAGCGTGTGCAACGGAGTTCTCCCTTGTTTGATTTCTTCTGAGCGCGCAATTTCATTACCACCCAAACGACCACTCACTTTCACTTTAATACCTTCCGCTCCCATGCGCAATGAAGACGCGATTGCCATTTTAATAGCACGTTTGTAGTTGATACGGTTTTCAATTTGTCTTGCAATCGTATCGCCAACAATATTTGCATCCAGCTCAGGACGGCGGATTTCCAGAATATTAATCTGAACATCATCTTTGCCTGTAAGCTTTTTCAATTCTTCTTTGATACGGTCAACTTCGCCACCACCTTTACCAATGATGATACCAGGCTTTGAAGTGTGAATCGTTACAATGAGTTTATTAAGCGTGCGCTCAATAACAATTTTTGCAATGCCACCTTTATTGATACGTGCGTTGAGATAAGTTCTGATTTTATTATCTTCAATCAATTTGGATGCATAATCTTTTTTGCTTCCAAACCAGTTAGATTCCCACCCGCGGATGATACCCAACCTTGCACCAATAGGATTTGTTTTTTGGCCCATATTATGCTTTAATGTGTTTTATTAATTTTTTGATTCGGCAATTGCTTTTACATCTACGATAATCGTTACGTGGTTGCTGCGCTTGCGAACGCGATAGCCACGACCTTGCGGTGCAGGGCGCATGCGCTTGAGCACTCTTCCATTATCTACAAAAACTGTTTTCACAACGAGGCTTGCATCGGCTGCGCTCTTTCCTTCATTCTTTTGTTCCCAGTTCTTCACTGCGCTCCATAATAATTTATGAAGAGGAGTTGAAGAATGCTGTGGATGATGTTCCAACAAAGCCAATGCTTTTTCAACATGCAACCCGCGAATTTCATCAGCCAGCAAACGCATTTTGCGGGGCGATGTCGGGTAATTTCTCAATTTAGCTACTGCTTCCATTTTTATTTAGTTTCGAGTTCAGAGTTCGGAGTTCAGAGTCTGCGTTTCCCGACTCACAACTCTCGACTAAGAACTGTTTAAGCTATTTTTTTACTAGAATGTCCTTTGAACTGGCGTGTTGGTGCAAACTCACCGAGCTTATGACCAACCATAAATTCTGTTACATACACAGGAATAAATTTATTTCCGTTGTGCACCGCCAATGTATGTCCTACGAAATCAGGAGTAATCGTTGAACGACGGCTCCATGTTTTAAGAACACCTTTTTTTAATTTTCCTTCATTAATGCTCAACACCTTTTTTTCGAGGTTTGCATCAACATAAGGACCTTTTTTAATTGAACGAGCCATGTTTAAATTATAATTTGATAATTGGATAATGTGATGATGAAATCAGATTATCACTTCAAAATTTATTGAGATAATTTTTTACCGTTCTTTCTCTGGATAATGAACTTGTCAGTTCCTTTTCCTTTCGTTCTTGTCTTCAATCCTCTTGAATATTGTCCGTTTCTAGAACGAGGCTGACCTCCTGATGCTTTACCTTCACCACCGCCCATTGGATGGTCAACTGGGTTCATCGCCACACCGCGGTTTCTCGGGCGAATTCCTCTCCAGCGATTACGTCCTGCTTTACCCATGCTCTGCAAATTGTGGTCGCTGTTTGAAACAACTCCAACAGTTGCATAACAGTTAATCAAAACTTTTCTCAACTCACCGGAAGGCATTTTGAGAACTGCATATTTTTCTTCTTTGTTAGTAAGCTGCGCAGAAGTTCCTGCGCTGCGAACTAATTTTCCACCCTGACCAGGTTGCATTTCGATATTATGAATGTTCGTACCAAGCGGCATGAATTTCATTTGCAATGCATTTCCGAGTTCAGGTGCGACATCATCACCAGAGGTAACGGTGGCGCCTACCTGCAAACCTTGCGGAGCGATGATATATCTCTTTTCTCCATCAGCATAATTCAACAATGCGATGAATGCACTTCTGTTCGGGTCATATTCTATTGATGCAACTGTAGCCGGAATATTTTTCTTGCTTCTTTTGAAATCGATAATGCGGTACATTTTTTTGTGACCACCACCAATGTAGCGCATTGCTCTTCTGCCCTGAGCGTTTCTTCCGCCTGTTGATTTTACTTTTTCAACCAGCGTTTTTTCAGGAACATCATGTGTAACTTCAACATACGCGTTGCCAATTCTCCAACGTGTTCCTGCTGTAATCGGTTTATATTTTTTCAGTGCCATAATCTATTCAACTTTTGCGGCAGTTGATGCCATTCATTTTTTAAATTAGATGTTAGAATACAAATCAATGGTTTCGCCTTCAGCAATTGTTACCAATGCTTTTTTGTAAGATGGCTTGCGACCTTCTACAGTGCCGGCTTTCGTGAAACGTGATTTGTGTTTTGCCGGAACAATTACTGTGTTCACATCAACAATCGTCACTCCGTAAAATCCTTCCACAGCTTTTTTGATTTCCAGCTTGTTCGCCTTTCTGTTCACTCTGAAAGCATATCTTCTCAACTTCTCTTGCTGTGCATTTGCTTTCTCTGTGAGTATCGGCTTTATTAAAACTTCAGAAAGTTTCATTTTTATGTAGTTTGAAATTCTTTATTAATTATTCGTCTCCTGTTTGATTATCAGAAAAAACTTTAGCAGCACTTTCTGACAGCACCAACACATCAGCGTTCACAATATCATACGTATTCATATCAGCCAATAAAGCACTGTTCACTTTTTCAACATTGCGCAGGCTGAGGTATAAATTATCATTGTACTCAGGGAATACAAATAAGGTTTTCTTATTAGCAACATCTAAGCTTTTCAAAATGCTAATGAATTCTTTTGTTTTTGGCTTATCCAATTTGATATCTTCCAAAACAACAATCGAATTTGTTTTTGCTTTATGTGAAAGCGAAGACATTTTTGCGAGGTCTTTCACTTTGCGATTCAATTTAAAATCCCAGCTATGCGGCTTAGGGCCAAACACCGTACCACCACCTTTGTATAATGGGTTACGGATATTTCCTTTACGAGAGCCACCTGTTCCTTTTTGCTTGTGCAATTTTTTAGAAGAACCCTTCACCTCCATACGAGTCTTCACCTTGTGTGTTCCCTGGCGCTGTGCTGCGAGATATTGCTTCACTGCGAGGTAAACCACATGCTCATTAGGTTCGATGCCAAAAATTTCTTCTGGCAACTCAACTGTTCTGCCGGTTTTCTTTCCTTTTATATCTAAAACTTCTGCTTGCATTTTCTTTTATTTAAAACCTGATGGTTTATTATTTCTGTATGTAAACGATTGAACCAATATGACCCGGAACCGAGCCGCTGATAAGAATGTAGTTTTTCTCGGGGAAAATTTTTACAACCTTCAAGCTTTTTATTTTCACTCTGTCAGCACCCATTCTTCCAGCCATGCGAACACCTTTCATTACACGTGATGCATCAGATGAGTTACCAAGGGAACCCGGAGCACGCTGACGGTCATGCTGACCATGCGATTGCTGACCAACACCGTGGAATCCGTGGCGTTTTACTACACCCTGGAAACCTTTACCTTTTGTTGTGCCAACCACATTCACTTTTTCGCCTTCTGCGAAAATGTCAACTGTGATAGATTCACCTAAATTTTTTTCTATCGAGAAATCACGGAATTCTTTGACGAATTTTTTGGGAGCTGTGCTTGATTTGGCGAAGTGATTTTTTTCTGAGGAGATGCTGTGTTTTTCATTCTTGTCGCCGAAACCTAATTGAAGAGCGCTGTAACCATCATTATCTTTTGTTTTCACCTGTGTAACAACACAAGGTCCTGCTTCGATGATGGTGCAGGAAGTCTGCTTGCCATCGGGACTGAAGATGCTGGTCATCCCAATTTTCTTGCCGATAATACCTTTCATTTTTTTCTGTTTGCGCCGTAGGTATAAGGACAATCATTGGCTTTCCAATTGATGGAAAAGCAAGATTTCAATCCCTCGTTTGCTGCTGACCTTTTCTGTTAGATGAACTGATTCATCAGAAGTACCAGCAGTAAACAAACCCGGAACGGCTTGTTCATATGTATCTTTCTTTGCAGAAAGAGTTTATAATTTTAAAATCCAGCGCTGCTTTATTTGTGAAACCTTCACAAGGTTTGCAGATAGATTATATAAAGAACTTTAAATCCTTAGTCGTCAGGCTTTGATCTCAACATCCACACCACTTGGCAAATCCAATTTTGAAAGCGCATCTACTGTTCTTGAAGAAGAAGTGTAGATGTCCAGCAAACGCTTGTGCGTGTGCAACTGGAACTGTTCACGAGCTTTCTTGTTCACGTGTGGCGAGCGCAAAACGGTGAAGATTTTCTTTTTAGTAGGTAAAGGAATAGGACCTGTAACTACTGCACCTGTGCTGCGCACGGTTTTTACGATTTTCTCGGCAGATTTATCTACCAAGTTATGGTCGTATGACTGTAATTTGATTCTGATACGTTGAGACATAGCCAAAACCCATTTTTGGAATGGGAGTGCAAAGGTAAGGGTTGGTTATTAAACAGACAAAGTTTTAGAATATTTTTTTGAGGATTTTCAGGCTAACCAAAATTAAAGTCTTTTTAAGCCGACAATCAGGGAGGCAAATCCACCCGAAGCCGCCTGTTCAACCCTGATTATATGTGCTCCTGCGCTTAAATTTAGCTGCACTCTTTTATGAGGCGATTCGTCAAAAAGAAATGTAACAGGCTTCCATTCATCAATAGCCAATGAATCGTCCACATAAATCCGAACGATATCATTCCATGTAACGTTCAGTTCATATTTGCCTGCTGTGACTTCCAACTTTCCGGTTGCTGAAGTAAAAAATTGCGGAAAGATTTTGTTGGATTCTTTTAATCCGCCCCACCATGCATAATGCAAATCATTTGTTTGTTCAAGCTTGACAGATTCCTGCAAAACAATGGCTTTCATTTTTTCAGAAGTCTGAACCGGATTTGAAGAGCTGTCAAAAGCAAACCATTTCACAGACCATGAAATTGGCACGAATGGCTCTTTATAATCAAAATGATATAAAGTTCCGGCTTTAATCTTTTCTCCAAATTGAGTGGTAATTTCATCGCCAATAAATTCCATTTCAATCTCAACTCCGCTTTTCTCAACATTATTTTTTATTACTGTAATATGAGAAGGAACAGTTCCTTCTTTCAATGAAATATTTTTTGTTCCTTTTGATTGAATCATTTTCCAATTTCCTTTTGGGCCGAGAATATCGAATTGCAAAGTATCTGATTTGCTTAATGCATTTGTGTTCCAGATAATCGGAGAGCGAAAATCATAAGGGCCCCATTCCGTGATGCGTATTTCTTTTTTCCCTTTCGGATGAGATTTTGACAAAAATGCATTTTGAGGATTTTTGATTTCAGGAAGATTGATATCATCTTTTGTTTCTTGTATCAAAACAGGAACGTCGGTCATATAAGCATTGCTGATAGTCGTGTCTTCCTTAAATAATGAATCACAATTTTTGTAATAATTATTTCTTCCCACCAAATCGGATGTGTTTGAAATATCATTTACCAGATGTTCATGATTGAAAACATTGTCAGCAATCTCATATCGCATGCTCCGCACATCTCTGTTTTTTGCATAACCCCAATCTGCGGGTTGTTCTTTTTTTCCCCAAATCTTTATGGATATTTTATTGTCACGAAAATTGTTGCTTAGAATTTTATTATCCTGACCTTGCTCGATAGCAATAGCAGTTTTGTTCCCGATGATTTCATTTTTTCTGATTAATGTATTATAGCTGTATCCACCCCAAATTCCATTATCACATTCTTCAATTTTATTTTTGATGATTTTATTTCTGCTGAATGTCAGTTCCACTCCATTTGTCGGTGCATAA
Organism: Puia sp.; assembly: GCA_035295505.1. Taxonomy (GTDB): domain Bacteria; phylum Bacteroidota; class Bacteroidia; order Chitinophagales; family Chitinophagaceae; genus Puia. The sequence goes on from DATGIX010000104.1 coordinate 50,738, forward strand.
GAAAAGTCATTTCGATAGAGGAGATTATCATTGCAACCTCCTTTTCCGGTATCCATAGTTGTTTGTCCTGCCCATAAAAAAAATCCATCACCGGAATGCGTTGCAGAATTGTACGCGAAAATATTTTCATTGCATTGCTCAAAAACTAAAATGGCTGCAGAGTCCTGGCCGCGATAATAAACACCAAAGCTAAAACCGCGCACATTCCAGTCGAGTTTATTATACATGATTTTGTTGCGGCTGCTTTTATATAAACCAATCCCGATTCCCGAATTGAAAGAAAAATCATTGTTATAAATCATCCCGTCATTGCACTCGGTCATCATTAATGCGCATTGTCCGCCAGTAATAATATTATTATCAATAACAGCTTTATCGCATCCGCGCAAATACATAGCAGCTCCATAACGCAGCCATTCATCTTTTTCGTTGTGGTGATAGCTCATCCAATCACTCACGTCTTCTTTTTGTAAAGTGCTATTCAAATGCTGGCGATAATTATAACTGAAATCGCAATGTTCAATGACCAAGCCTTCTACATTTCTTGCAATCAATGCAATCTTGTATCCTTTTGCGTTCAGGTTTTTTATGGTAATATTTTTCCCACCATTAATTAGAATGGCAATGCCATAAAATTCATCAGGCATTTGTTTGTCATTGCTTCCTTTCATAGTTGCGCCGTTAAAGTCAACAACAATATCATTGCCTTCAATTTCAATCACTGGTGATTGAAAATCTTTGCTCGCGTCAAACTGATAATAGTCTTTTTTGATTTTCATTGAAGCATTAATCTTCATTCCATTTTTCAGTTCTGTGAATTGAGAAAACGAATCGTTAGTGAGAAAGAAAACAAAGATTAATAAAACGAAGTTTTTCATATTAGTCAGGCTGAATGATAAAGTTCCAGAATTAAAATAAGAAATGAGAAACAAAAAATAAGGAATTAGAAAGTAGTCGCTCCACTTTCTAATTCCTTATTCCAAATTTCTTATTTCTAATTCCCTATCTGCCTCCCGGCGGGCAATGTTCTTTCAGATAATTTGTATAAAGTGTTCTTAGATGTTCTGTCGTGCCAGCACCTTCATTAATGCTATGCGTGCGATTTGGATAAGAAATTAACTGAAACTGCCTGTTGTATTTTATCAGTTCATTAATCAGCATCTCCGCATTATTGTAATGAACATTATCATCACCAGTACCATGAATATATAATAAATTGCCACGAAGATTTTTTGCATAAGTAATTGGTGAACCTTTCATAAAATCATCTTTATTTTCTTGAGGCAGTCCCATATATCTTTCTTGATAAATATTATCATAAGTAAGCTGGTTGCCAACAGCAGCGATTGCAATTCCTGTTTTATAAATTTCAGGATGCTGGAACATGAGGTTCAATGTTGCGGAACCCCCGCCACTCCAGCCCCAAACAGCAACACGTGAAGTATCAACAAAAGGCATTTTCAAAATTTCTTTGGCAGCCATAGCCTGATCGCTGATATTAATCAATCCTATTTTTCTATAAACACATTTTCTCCAAGCGCTTCCTTTTGGCACAGGCGTTCCGCGATTATCAATAGAAACATAGATATAGCCATCATCCGCCATATTGCCAAGGTATTCCCTGTTATTAGCGATTCCATAAGAATCACGAACATTTTGACCTGCCGGTTCTGTGTAAACAAAAAACACAACCGGATATTTTTTTGTTGCATCGAAATGGCTTGGTTTTGCCATCCACGCATCCATTTCAATCCCTTCTTCCGTTTTTATTTTTAAGAAGCTGACATTCGATTTTGTTGAATCAGCTTGTTCAACTGCGTGATACACTTTATGTCCATCCAATGCTGAATGGTCTGGCAATGCAACCCATTCTGTTGTTGTTGGCGTATAATGATTGGAGAAACTATGCCAGGCGATTTTCGCATTCGTGGAAATAATATAATCATGCGTGCCGAGTTGGTTCAACGGCGATAATAATTCAGCTTTGCCTTTGCCATTCAACTTTGTGCGATATAAATATTTCTGTGTAGCATTATTCGGTGATGCCATAAAATAAACATAACCGCTTTTTTCGTCGACCTTTTTAATATCTATCACATCATAATTACCCGGAGTTATCAATGTTTCTTTTTTTCCATCGTGGCTGATACGATACAGATGAAGCCATCCATCCTTTTCACTCATCCATAAAAACTCTAAACCATTATTTAACCAATCCCAACCACCCATTCTATAATTTGCATAATAACGCCCTTCGATATCAATCCACGCAGCATCTTTTTCAGTATAAATAATTTTTGAAAGCCCATCTCCAACATTGCAAAGCATCAAATCACTTTGGTTTTGTTTTCTGTTCAGATGTTGGATGATGAGTTCATCATTATTAGCAGCCCATTCCATTCTCGGAACATAACTTCCCCAAACTTTATCATCCGGAATATCCATCCATTTTATTTGCGCGGAAGAAATATCAACAACACCAATTTTATAAGGCGATGGCTTTTCGCCGGCAACCGGATATTCAACCGGAACAACTCTTGAATAAACAGAGTCTGTAAGATTCGGCATGAGGTAATCTCTCGTGTTGCTTGCATCAATTTGCCAGTAAGCAATTTTTTTGCTGTCAGGGCTCCAGCGAAAACCATCGCGGCAATCAAATTCTTCTTCATAAGCCCAGTCAAAAGTTCCGTTAATTAATTTTCTTGTTCCGTCAAATGTCAGTTGCTTGATTTCCCCTGAAGACAAATCTTCAACATACAAATTATGGTTGCTCACATAAGCTGCTTTATTTCCGTCAGGAGAGATTTTCGCAAACATCAATGATGAAACCGGTAATGATTTTCCGAGTTGTGATAAAGATTTTTTTTGCAAATCGTACAGCCAATAATCACCTCTCGTTTCATAACGCCACACTTTTTTTGAATTGGTATAAATCAAAATTTTTTGCGCATCATCTGAAACCGAGAATCTTCTGATTGCTAATGGGTTTGTTTGTCCGGCAGGAACCAATTTATCTTTTGAAAGAATGACTGTGTCCTTATTACCAATAACAGATGTAGATATAATATCAGCTTGCTTTACCGAATAATAAGAATTTCCATCTTTGCTCCATTCGTATTTATTGCCATATTGTGCGAAGGTTGAGTATTGTATAAAAATTATTACAAAAAAGAACAGCAGCATTTTTTGGCGGCGATACATGATTTAATTTTTGTGGAAATTAAATCATTCAGTTGAGAAGATTTGCCCTAAAATAAAAATCCCGCCACATTATTAATGATGACGGGATGAAATGAGTTGATTGCAAAAATTAATATCTCCTACCTCTTCTCCAGCGGCCAGGCATCCATTGCCAGCCTCTGCGGGCATGAACCCAACGACCTGGTACCCAAACCCATCCCGGATGTGGAGGCAACATCCAACGACCACCTCCATATTCATAATGATCGCCTCTGCCATTCCAGTCCTCTTCAATCCACACATGTGCCGGGCTTGGTTGAACTGGTCTAACAATTCGTGGTGCCGGAGGCCTAACGGTAACGTATACCTGCGCAGAAGCAGAAAATGAAACTGCCATCACAATCACAGATAAAATTGCTACTCTGCTTACAATTTTTTTCATAATAGATGATTTTAAAATTTATGCTTTGAGCATGTAAAACTAAAAAAGTTTAACCCAAAAGGGAACTAATTGTTTTCCAATCACCCCGTAAAAACACAACCTCGCCGATTTTGGCGAGGTTGCATCAACTATAATCTTAATCTAAAAGTCTTTCTTACGCATTCACTTTTCCTCTCACCTTTGCTATCACTTCTTCAGCGATATTATTTGGTGCAGGAGAGTAATGAGAAAATTCCATGGTTGAAGTTGCACGACCTGAAGAAAGAGAACGCAATTGCGTTACATAACCAAACATTTCACTTAGAGGAACTTTTGCTTTAATCACCTGTGCATTATTCCTGCTATCCATTCCTTCGAGAATGCCACGGCGACGGTTCAGGTCACCTGTCACATCACCCATGTATTGGTCTGGTGTGATGACTTCCACTTTCATGATTGGTTCCAACAAAACAGGTTTTGCTTTTTTCGCCGCTTCACGAAAGCCTTGTTTGGCACAAAGCTCGAACGACATAGAATCTGAGTCAACCGCGTGGAAACTTCCATCAAACACACGAATTTTCATGTTCTCAACAGGATAGCTCGCAAGAACGCCTGTTGTCATTGAACTTTCAAAACCCTTTTGAATCGCAGGCACAAACTCACGTGGAATCGAACCTCCGAACAAATCATTCACAAACTGATAATGACCTTTGTCTTCTTTCAAAAACTCTTCGTCAGCAGGTCCGATTTCGAAAACGATATCTGCGAACTTACCACGACCACCTGTTTGTTTTTTCAATGTCTCTCTATGTTCAACAGTTTTCTGGAATGCTTCTTTATAAGCAACTTGCGGAGCACCCTGATTAATCTCAACTTTGAATTCACGTTTCATTCTATCCACAATAATTTCAAGATGAAGCTCGCCCATTCCGCTCAAAATAGTCTGACCTGTTTCTTCGTCAGTCTTTACTTTCAATGTCGGGTCTTCTTCCACCAATTTTGCAATTGCCATTCCCATCTTGTCAACATCAGCCTGGGTCTTTGGCTCAACAGCGATTGAGATAACCGGTTCAGGGAAAGTCATACTTTCGAGAACAATCGGATCGTCTTCATTACAAAGTGTATCTCCGGTTTTAATATCTTTAAAACCAACCGCAGCACCAATATCTCCTGCTTCGATGAAATCAATAGGGTTTTGTTTATTTGCATGCATTTGCATAATGCGTGAAATACGTTCGTTCTTTCCTGTACGCGTGTTCAGCACATAAGAACCGGCATCCAAGTGACCGCTGTATGCACGGAAGAATGCGAGCCTTCCAACAAAAGGGTCAGTCATGATTTTGAATGCCAATGCTGCAAATGGCGCTTTTGCATCTGGCTTGCGCTCAAGTTCTTCGCCTGTATTAGGGTCTGTTCCTTTCACAGCTTCAATATCCAAAGGGCCAGGCAAATAACGAACGATAGCATCCAATGCAGTTTGAACACCTTTGTTTTTGAAAGATGAACCACACATCATCGGAATAATAGAAATATCAATGGTCGCTTTGCGGATGGCTTCATGTACTTCATCTTCCGTGATGGTGTTCGGGTCATCAAAGAATTTTTCAAGAAGCTTGTCATCATATTCTGCAACGGCTTCAATCAAATGCTGTCTCCATTCTGCTACTTCATCAGCCATATCATCGGGAATCGGAACTTCTTTGAAAGTCATACCTTTTGTGTCTTCGTCCCAAATAATCCCTTTCATCGTAATCAAATCCACAACGCCTTTGAAAGCATCTTCAGCTCCGATTGGTAGTTGTAATGGAACAGCTTTTGCACCGAGCATTTCTTTCACTTGTTTCACCACATTCAAAAAGTCTGCACCCGCACGGTCCATTTTATTCACGAAACCGATACGCGGAACTTTATAACGATTTGCCTGCCGCCAAACAGTTTCTGACTGCGGCTCAACGCCTGACACTGCGCAGAACAATGCCAGCAAGCCATCCAATACACGCAATGATCGTTCTACCTCAACGGTAAAATCAACGTGACCGGGAGTATCAATGATGTTGAATTTATATTGTTTTGTATTCGCATTTTTCTGTCCCTGTGTTGTCGGGAAATTCCAAAAACAGGTAGTCGCAGCGGAAGTAATGGTAATACCTCTTTCCTGCTCCTGCGCCATCCAGTCCATTGTTGCAGCGCCGTCATGAACTTCACCGATTTTGTGGTTCACGCCCGTGTAATAAAGGATACGCTCTGTCGTAGTGGTTTTTCCGGCATCAATATGAGCCGCAATACCAAAGTTTCTTTGAAATCGTAAGTCTGCCATTTTATTATTTTAAAAAGTTATTGCTTTTGAGTCTGTCTTTCTTCTGATTTAGTTTTTGCCTTTTAGCATTTAAAAGATTGATATTATTGAAAATCAATCGTGTTGAACATTACAAAAACTATGATAACGGCTGCATTGGTATAAAATTTTGAAATTTCGGTGTGCAAAGGTACATAAATTATTGATGCAAAAAGGTATGTGTGGGTAAAGTTTCGGGTTTCTGGTTTCGAGTTTCAAGTTCTTAATTCTAAATCTCTAATTAGAATTTATAATCATTCATGGCATCCTCAGAACTGAAGACTGTCAACTCCAAACTATCATAATACCAGCTTCAGCAACTCCTATTGAGCATCCTTGCGTCGCAATCCGTCTATCAGTTGTGCTACTATTGAGCTGAAGTTTCATAATCGGCAATATCTTTCACCTAATAATTGTCCGAACCATGATTTTGACCTGATTGAACTGATTATACTGATTGTCTATATTTATAATCAGGTGAATCATAAAAATCAGCTTAATCCCAGTTCAGACAGACAAAAAACCCCGCAAAATTGCAGGGCTCAAACTAATCAGAATATCTTCAAAAAATTAAACTATACTTTAAAGTGAGCAAATGCTTTATTAGCTTCTGCCATACGGTGCGTGTCTTCTTTCTTTTTGAAAGCGCCGCCTTCACCTTTGCTTGCAGCAACGATTTCATTCGCCAATTTATCAGCCATGCTTCTTCCGTTGCGCTCGCGGCTATAGCGGATAAGCCATTTAATGCTCAAAGAAATCTTTCTGTCAGCACGAACTTCTGAAGGAATCTGGAAAGTTGCGCCACCAATCCTGCGGCTTCTAACTTCGACCGCCGGAGTGATGTTTGATAAAGCACGCTTCCAGATTTCATAGCCATCTTCATTGGTCTGTTTTGACACTTTCGCCAATGCATCATAAAAAATATTGAAAGCGGTGTTCTTTTTACCTTGCCACATAAGGTTGTTCACGAAACGTGTTACCTGAATGTCATTATATTTTGCATCAGGTGCGAGTGGTAATTTTTTGGCTTGCGTCTTCCTCATTGCTGAATTAAATTTCTATTTGAATTATTTTTTTGCTGCTGGTTTTGGTCCACCTTTATCTTTCTTCGTTCCGTATTTGGAACGGCTCTTCTTGCGGTCTTTCACGCCTGCTGTGTCAAGGCTTCCGCGAACGATGTGATAGCGAACACCCGGTAAATCTTTTACACGACCACCGCGGATAAGCACGATGGAGTGCTCCTGCAGGTTGTGACCTTCACCCGGGATATAAGCAATCACCTCCACTTTATTAGTTAAACGAACTTTAGCAACCTTGCGCAAAGCTGAGTTTGGCTTTTTTGGCGTGGTTGTGTAAACACGAGTGCAAACGCCACGGCGCTGCGGGCATGCATCCAAAGCCCTTGATTTGCTCTTTGCTTTGATGATTTCTCTTCCTTTTCTAACTAATTGTTGTATGGTAGGCATTCTTGACCTATTTTATTTTTTGGACGGCAAAGGTAAAGACCGAGGAACTAATATCCAAATAAAAAAACAGTTTTTAGTAAGCAGTTCGCAGTATTCAGTTGGCAGGCTCAAATTCATAATCAAAACGGCATATATGTACTCAAAACAAAAGTAAAGATATTGATTTTAGTCAATTGTTTTAGGAATCGTTTTTGTGTTCTTTGTAATAATAAAACATGTTTATTATTGAAGACAGCACAAATAGACCCGCTGAAATTCTACCTAATAATTTACAGTGAAAATGAAAAAACAATAAACCCAGAAATATAAAAAAGACTGCAATCAATCCCGTATTACCTGCATTAAGTTTCATTAACTGAATTTAGCAAATATTCTTAATTGTGTTCTGGGTGCATATTTGCCTAACGATAACTAACTTTGTGATATGGCAGAAAAGAAAAAAAAGAAGCTCACTACTGAAGAAAAATTTGCTAACGCTGAAATGATACTGAAGGGGAAAAAAATAAATCCTCTCGGGAAAGAACTATTCGAAACAGTATTAAAAAAGACAGTTAAACCAAAAAAATAAAAGTTTTTTTTATAAAGTTTCCGTTGAAACAGGTGATAAGGAATCTGGAAACCTCTTTTCAAGCTCATCTCTTAAGTTGGGGAAATAATAAGACACCATTGCAATTGGATTAGTCAATTGAATAAGAACATTATTAAATACAGTTCCTTTTAAAGATTGAGAAAATAATGCTCTTGTTTGCGGGATTGCTTCAGTGAAAATTATTACATAAAATTCTAATGGTAATTTTATAGATTCCGCATCAACCATAAAAGATGTTAGCTCCTTTATAAAAAAAACATTTTCGACCTCAATTTGAGCTAATTGAACTGCGGGCGTATCCTCATAAAAAAAGAAAGCAGTTAAAACCAAATTTGCTAATTGAAATTCTAAGTTGAAGCCAATATTTTGCGCAATCTCAATTTTCACGCGTCTATCTGCTCCGGGAATATAGCCCAACTCGTTAAGAGAAAACTTTCTTAATTTGATTTCGCGTACTTCAACAGTAATTAAGGAACCCTGAGAAGTATTAATCTGCATATTTAAGTTTTAAATAGGAATATATAACTTTAGTACTGTCGGGTTGTTCCTTAAATGGGCTAAAAGGTATAACCATAGCTTCTAAATTTTTATTCTCTTTGCTTTGTCTAAACTCTTTATATTTTAGTTTCTCATTTACATTAAAATTATAAGTAGGGAAATCCAATAATTCAAATTCCAATTTTCGAGATAATTTCCAAATTGTTTGAAGGCTTAAATTTTCTTTTCCTTGTAAAACCCTGCTTATATATTGCCTTTCTACACCCAGCAATACTGCTAAATCTGTCTGATTAAATTCATCTCGCGTATTTAAAATTGCAGATATATTACGAGCAATCTTAGCTGAATATTCGCTTAACCAAGGCTTTTCAATTTTTTCATTGACCTTTTCCTCCCATTTTGATGGAGTATTACTTATTAATTTTCTAAAGTTTTCATTTTTCATAATAAGAATATTTTATGTCATCCTGAGATGTCACATCATTTTCCAGCAACCATTCTTTAACCTTTTGAAGTTTATTTAATTCTTCTAATGTATCATGATGATGCTCCATCCAATGTGTTAATTTGATAGCTCCCCCCGTTATCACAAATGTATTATCCTCAATTCTTAACCCGTAAAGCCTCAATATAGGTTGTGGATTATTTATTTTATCTTCTATTTTGAATTTTGACTCTTGTAATGAATCCTCATCAAATTGCTTTTTTTCCTTTTCAAGAGGTTTAAATAAAGTTTGCAAAAAACCTGAAGAAGTTTTATAGCCATCTAATCTATATTGAATAAATAAAGAGTAAATCTGCGTTGCTTCAAATTCTACCTTTTCTGATAGATTGAAAGCTTTATCAAAATGTCCAAATGTCTCGTAATAATCAAAATACGAATCTTTTAGAAACTCTTCATTAAATAAAAAATAGCTTAAAACGAAATTAGAATCATCCCATTGTTCAAAGAGCCTTTCAAATTCATCTGGTTCACCTTCTCTGTATCTAACAGCAAAGAGACCTTCAACTGAACCCTCATCATCTACGAAGATAGGAACTAATTCCATAATTGTCAACTTAAAAGTTGACAATTAGCCTTTGTTTGTCAACTATGATTGGAATCATAAATTAACAAATAAAGACTGGAATTAAACCACGTGACTTAAAACAATATCAAACATTTCATCTTGTTTTTCTCTTTGCATCATTCTAAAGGCTACTTCATCAACATATTTTTGCAAATGTTTTGCTGATACATGAATATGTGTTCCTTTAATAGTACGCTTCAAATTTGACCATGCATTTTCTATATTATTGGTAGTGTATTCTCCCCTCTTATACTCATTCTCTATGTGGTTTATAACTTCGTGTTTTATGTAATGCAAATTTAATCCTGAATATCCGGCGTGTGAATCGGTAACTATTGTAGCGTTAGCATCAACATTTGCCTTTACTCTTTCTCTGTAAGATTTAATGTCTGTCATTACTTCAAACTTTATTTGCTTCTTATCATTGATAAAGCCCATAACGCCTACTTTGTTATCAAACTTTGTATTTCCGCTCTCATAAATCTCTTTGCGCTCTTTAGCATGTTTGTTTGCTAATTTCATCCCGAACCAGCTTTCATCTATTTGCACAGTTCCCGTTAGCTTCGGCATTCTCTTATCAGCCATCAGTATTTTTATTTGGTGTGCCATGCGAAGGGCTGTTTTGTAACATACGTTCAATGTGCGCTCAATCTCTTTTGCGCTCACACCGTTTCGCGTTGTGCATTGCATATATATGATAAGAAACCAGTCTAACAAGGATGTTGTGCTTTTCTCAAATATTGTGTCTTTAGTGGGATATATCTGGAAAGCACAATTAGGGCAAAAATATGAGCGTCTGCCTTCCACTCTTTTAAACTTGTTATCGCTCTCGCATTTAGGGCAAATGAGGTTATTAAATCTTAGCTGAAAGATTTTGTCTAAACATGCATCATCGTTAGGATATGCAGTTCTGAATTGGTTTATAGTTAATTTGTTCATAGTTGTAACATTTAAGTTTGAAACTTGCAACTAACAAGACAAAAAATATATTATCTCCGTCTTGCAATCACAGGTATTGCAGGGAATTTGTCAAGCTGAATGAATTGGATGCCATCAATAACAAAGCTGTTCATCTTCCCTTCTTTGATTAATTTGTATATGTATGAAGTAGTGACATTCTCTTTGAGAGCGTAGTTCTTAATCGTAATAAGATTATTCACTTCTACTTTCATAGTGCAAATATATGTAAATAGTTGATAGTTGCAACATTCCAACTAATTATTTTTAAAACTATTTTATAGCTTTGCATCATGCTTAATTTATACTTCATAATGTATGAATATAAATTCTTCGGGATATACTGGTATTACTTTGTGATTCTGATTTTTGCAATAATCATCGGCAAATACTTCTATGATAAATGGCGTGACAGGGATATGTATAAATAAGCACAAATCATTTAAACTCTATCGTATCAGAGTTGAATAGTAAATCAAAGCCATTGAACTTGTATTCATCCCTTAATCTTGTTCCTTCATCTGTCAGCCATTCAGATTTTACCCAATACAAACCTCTGTGCGTTCCTTTCTCTTGTAATAATCTCAGGATTTGGTGTTTGTTCAGGTTTCTCAGGCTTTCGCGGATATTGTGTTTGCTGCCTGTCAATTCTGTGAACTTATCTTGCACTTCTCTTAGCTTGCTTGCAACCCCGAGAATATCGAACACCTTAATGATTTGTACTTTCAAATCTGCTTTTAGCGGGAATGTTGATTGGCTCTGCATTTCATTATGTGGTGCAATTGGTGCAGCATTATCATTTACCTGAGATAACCTGAGATTTAGATTGCCAAACTTAATTCGCTTTATTACCTTATCAATATCATTTACTTTATCTAAAAGCTCTTTCTTTTCTTTTGTCAAGCTCATTAATATCAGCTCAACATCTTGTGATTGTTCCATTCTATTTGTTGTTTAATTAATAACTGCAAAGTTATCAATCAAATACAGCCATAAATAAAAACACGCGAGAATGTCGCGTGCTATCAGGTTTACTTTTGTTCTGACTACATATATGCCATCAAAACCGCCATCACAGAACCCCACAAACTACAAACCATAAACTACAAACTAAACCTTCACCAGCCACCCAAACCTGTCCTCAGCTTTTCCTATACGTATATCTGTGAGCGATTTTTTAACAGCCGGGGAGATTTTCCACTTATCAGTATCAAAATTCATCACAAAATCTTTGTAACGAAGTTCTTTAACCGGAGAGATGGTTGCCGCAGTCCCAGTACCAAAAACTTCAGTGAGATTCCCTGATTTATACGCGTCGATGACTTCATCGATATTAATCCTTCTTTGCTCAACTGATAATCCCATTTCTTTTAAAATAGTCAGCACACTGTCTCTTGTTACGCCATTCAAAATCGTGCCTTCTTCTAATGATGGAGTAACTGCTTTATTGCCGAAAATAAAAACCACATTCATCATGCCCACTTCCTGCAGCCATTTGTGCTCAAATGCATCTGTCCATAAAACTTGGTCGTAGCCATGTTTTTTTGCAAGCATGGTTGGATACATAGCGCCTCCGTAATTTCCTGCATTTTTTGAAAACCCAACACCACCCGGAGCGGCACGTGTATATTTTTCTTCAACATAAATCTTTAATGGAGCAGCATAATATGGGCCGCAAGGGCAAAGCATGATGATAAACTTATAAGAATCAGACGGCTTCACACCAATCACATTATCAGTTGCAAACATCAATGGGCGGATATATAAGGAGCAATCTGCTTTTTCTGGAATCCAGTTTTTGTCAAGGTTGATGAGTTGTTTCATTCCTTCGATAAAAATTTCTTCGGGAACGGTTGGCATTTCCATCCGTTCTGCAGAAAGATTGAAGCGTTTGAAATTATCATCAGGGCGAAAAATAAATGCTTCGCCCTTTGTGTCTTTATATGCTTTGATGCCCTCAAAAATTGCCTGGCCATAATGAAGCGCCATTGTAGAAGGTTCAAGAAGGAGAGGCTGATATGGTTTTATTTCTACTGATTTCCATTCGCCGTTTTCATAATCAGCTTCCAGCATGTGGTCGGTGAAATATTTTCCGAAAGGGAGATTATCAAAATCCATTTCGCGCAGTTTGCTGACTGCAGCTTTCGTAATTTTTATGCCCATCGTATCTATCATAAGAATTTATTTTTTCCCGATGCAAAGAAACAAAGATTCTTTGTGATAGCAAAGCAAAAACTAACGATTGTTAGTTATGAAAAAATTATTTCCGATTCTTTTGTTTAATTGCCCGATAAATTAAATAGCAACCGAAGAATGTTATTAATAAAGCTATTATTGAATAAATGATAGTATGAGAATGCATCATTAAGCTATCACCATAAAAAGCAGAAATGAAGAATAACCAACCAATTCCTAACAAGCATAATATTATCCCAAATCCTAAAATGCCAGTATCCATTTTATTTTAATTTAAGCGTCAAGATAAAATTATTGATTTGACAAATTACTTCATTGAAGTTTTATAGCATAATTTTATCGTCAACTTTTAATAATGAGCCTGAACGAAGTTCAATTACCATCAATATCAATCTCCGGTTTATACAAAAACACTCTCGTCACATTAACCGTAGAGAAAAAAATTATTGAAACGAAAACAGCAATTGCTCCGAAATCCTTAGGCGGAAATAAAAAAAATATCTTGATTCTTGCAAAAAGCAGTGATGCCGTTTTTGTAAACGACAAGCAATTGTCTTTCCTCACAAAATTGCTCGAAGCATGCAAAATAAATATCGGTGATGTTGCGATTGTTAATGATATAAAAGAACAATTCACCATCAGCGAACTGAAAGAAGAATTTCATCCAAAATCACTGATACTTTTTGGCTGCAGCCCCGCTTCTATCAAACTGCCGATTGAATTCCCGATGTTCAAGCTGCAGGAATTTGGCGGTTGCACTTATTTATGTGCGCCGACCCTGGAAGAATTGGATATGGATACAAACGATGGAAAAGTTTTGAAAAGCAAGCTTTGGGTATGTTTGAAAAAATTATTTGAATTGTGATTATGACCAAGCTAATTTTTGCAACTAACAATGAACATAAGGTAGAAGAAATACAATCTGCTATTGGCAATATTATAGATGTGATTAGCCTGAAGCAGGCAGGCATTGACATCGATATTCCCGAACCCCATGATACGCTTGAAGAAAACGCATCTGAAAAATCAAGAACGATTCATAGGCTTACAAAAATAAATTGTTTCAGCGAAGACACAGGACTTGAGGTGGAAGCATTGAATAGTGAGCCAGGAGTGAAAAGTGCACGGTATGCCGGTGAGGACAAATCTTTTGATAAAAACATTGATAAGCTATTATCAAAACTTGGCGACAATAAAAACCGCAAAGCTCAATTCAGGACTGTTGTTTCGTTGATATTGGATGACAAAGAATATTTGTTTGAAGGAATTTGTGAAGGCGGTATATTAACAGAAAGAAAGGGCGAAAAGGGATTTGGCTACGACCCGGTTTTTATACCAGATGGCAGCGAAAAAACTTTTGCGGAAATGAGCATGGATGAAAAAAATGAATATAGTCACCGAAAAAAAGCGGCGGATAAAATGATAAAGTTTCTCCAAGAGAAAATCAAATAGCAAATATGCCACTGAAAAACTAAAGCTCTGAACTATTCTGTGTTTCAGTGGCAAATAAAATTTTATGGCAAGAATAAAGATTGATTTACCGGAACAATTTTCATTTCTAACGGAAATCCCTATCCGCATAACAGATTTGAATTATGGCGGTCATGTCGGCAACGATATTGTGCTGTCGCTTATTCATGAAGCAAGAGTGCAATTTCTAAAACATGCAGGTTATACTGAACTTGATTTTTCTGGAGTCGGATTAATCATGAGCGATGTCGCCATCGAATTCAAGAATGAAATTTTTTATGGAGATATTATCAAAGCTTCTATTACAGCGAAAGAATTTTCCAGAGTAGGGTTTGATATTTTTTACAAGCTTGAAAAAGAATCAAGCAATAAAATGATTTTATTAGCTATTGCAAAAACCGGGATGGTTTGTTATAATTATCAGACAAAAAAAATTGCGGCTGTTCCTGATGAAGCAAGAGTGAAGTTGAGTAGCTGAAATATTATGAATTCCAAATTCTCCAGCTTTCTTCCGCCTGCAGCACGAGCATTTCAAGCCCGTTCTCAATTACAGCTCCACGTTCCTCTCCTTTTTGCAAAAAAGCTGTTTTTGCAGGGTTATAAATCAAATCAAAAAAATAATGCTGAGATGTGATTGCCTGATAAGTGATTTCAGGATATGCATAGACGTTAGGATACATTCCGATGGGAGAAGTATTAACAATCAGTTGATGAGACCTGATAATATTTTCATTTAAATCATTGTAGCTAATCGCATTTTCAGAAGAGGGTTTTCTTGAAACTAATTTATATTCAATCCCCAATTTCTTCATCACATACTCAACTGCTTTTGCCGCACCGCCAGTTCCCAATATCAAAGCATTCTTGTGATGTGCTTTCAATTTTTTCTTCAGTGAAATTTCAAAGCCGACAACATCAGTATTAAATCCGTACAATTTTCTGTCAATGATTTTAATGCAATTGCATGCATTAATTTGTTCTACAACTTCGTTTTTAAAATCTAAAAAAGGGATGACTTGTTCTTTGTAAGGAATCGTTACATTCAATCCGCACAACTCCGCTTCTGATAAAATGATGGAAGAAATTTCCTGAATTGCTGGGATAGAAAAATTCTGATAAGAACAATCTTCAATATTTTCTTTATTGAATTTTTCCGTGAAATATTTCTGCGAAAAAGAATGGCTAAGCGGATATCCTATCAGCCCGAACTTTCTCACTTATTTTCTTTTTTATCGAGGAACAAATGGAAGGTATCACCACGAAGCCCAATGCGCATCGCTTCTAAAGGAATCACTTCTGTTGGAGCGATATTACCAAGGTTCACATTACAACCAATCAGTTCAATAAAATATAATTGTTGCGATTTTTGTGGTGCCTCCCACAAAATTTTTTCTGCGGGTATCTGTGTCAGAATTTCCTGTACCAATCCTTCACGCACTTCACCGCTTCCACGATAAATACCTACGTTGCCCGCTTCGCGTGCTTCCGCAATTACGTAAGATGCGCCTGCATTTAATTCAGCACGCATCAATTCAATCCATTTGTATGGCGGGATGATATGCTCTGCATCTTTACTCCCAACTTCACTCAACACTGTTCCATGTTTCGTCATCTTTTCTATGTAGCCGCATTTTTCAGCATGAGGGATATTGATAGAACCATCGCTCACTTCCATATAAGTGATTCCGTATTCTTTGCAAACATTAATGTATTCATCAAACATGTTTCTTATCAGAAATGCCTCGAACAATGTGCCGCCGAAATAAACAGGAATATTATAAGATTTATAAACTTCAAGCTTCTCTTTCAAAACAGGTGTAACAAAAGAAGTTCCGAAACCAAGCTTTACAATATCCACATGCGGATATGAAATACTTAAAAAGTTTTTTGTCTCTTCTACACTAAGACCTTTGTCCATCACCATCGTAATGCCGCTCTTTCTTGGCTGAGAAATTCTATCAGGAATCTGTGATAATTTAAAATTCATCTTTGTTTGTTGAAATGTAAAAACTGCGCAAAAATAAGGAACTATGCAATACGGTAGTGAATGGCGAATTGTCAATGGTCAATATCAACAGCAGAAAAACAGCATTGACTAAATTGTATAGCCACTCGAATCATGAACCTCATATCCAAAATGGGCCATCAGGAGCTAAAACAATTTATTCTTTTTGTATCGCGCAATCACGTCAACAACTGATTGATATTGCAGTATAGAAGGATTCAGTTCTACCATTTTCTTTAGTAGCTTAGGTGATTGGCTCATCGCTTTTTCCAATTGCAGCAACCCTTGTTTTGATTTTCCCAATGCAAAATAAATGGCGCTCAGATAAAAAATGAAAATCGATTTGCCATTGGTGATGCGAATTGCAGCTTGTGTTTGCTCTAATGCTTCGTCAAAAAATCTGGCATTATATAAACATCTTATCAATGCTTCCCAGCTTGAAATATTTTTTGGCCGTACACGCACAACATTGGAGAAATATTGAACAGCGTCTTTGTATTCACCCAATTGCATTTTGCACTCTCCCATTGCCAGATTATATTCAGCCTGGTTAGGATGAATGCGCATCGCTGTTTCAAGATATTTCACAGCATTCACCCAGTTTTCTTCATTCAGATAAGTGCATGCGATTTTATAATACAATTTGCTGTCATCGGAATTGAGATGAGATGCTTTTCTATAATAAATTCTTGCCTGCGCGTAATTGTTAAGCTTGTCATGACAATGCGCAATAGCTTCATAAATCACGTCTTCAGGACGGCTTAATTCTATTACTTTTTCAAGTGCTTCAATCGCATCTTTAAATTTTCTTAACCTGATATATGCATCGCCCATATTGCGATAAGCATAATCGAATTTTTCATCAATTGCAATGGCGTATTTGTAGGCATCAATTGCTTTCTCATATAATTTCAATCCCTGATAAGAAGCCGCAAGATTGAACCACGCGAGCTCACTGTATGGATAGTCATCGATTATTTTTTGATGAAGGCGGATGCTCTCTTCATTTCTTCCGGTGAAATCAGTCCAGAAACAAATTTTATATAATGCCTCTTCATTATTCGGGTCTTCTTCTAAAATCAATTTTAAGCAATCGAATATTTTGTCGAACTCTTCATAATCGTCGTACACGTCTGACAATTCAAACAACAATTCAATGCGCTCCTGCCCTTCAAAATGCTGTAATGCATGCTGCAAAATCATAACAGCTTTTTCCTGCTGGTCGAGTGCGAGATATGCATCTGTTTTTAAAATATAAAGATTAATATCAGAGCTATCGAAAAGTTCAGCCTTTTCAAGAATGCGCAGCGCATCATTATATTTTCTTGTCGCAATCATCAAATCTGCTTTCTTAATAAGCAACACAGACGAAAAAGGGAATTGCTCAATGCCTAATTCAACGGCTTCGAGCGCCTGCGGCAATTCTTCTATGTCATCAAAATAGTCGATTATTTTTTCGAAAGATTCTTCGTCCAAAAAAGAGTTAGTTAGCCCTGTGCGAAGGTTCTGATAGCGCTTAAGTAGCTCTTTCAAATCTTCATTATCGTATTGGTAGGGATTTTCTTTCATAATCTGGTAAGAATTGTAAGTTAATACATTCGTTCGTCCAAACAAATTTGAAGTTATAGGCAACCAAATTCCAAATAAAACAGTATTAATTAACAATAGCTAAAGAAATGTGAATAAACAGCTTAAGTGTGAATTGTAACATTTTGCCGACATTTGCGTTAAAGAAATACTAAAACAAGGGATGAACGGTTAAAAAATACCAAAAGTTTTTTATTATATTTGTAGCGTAAAATGAGTATTAAAACTAACATACAAAGTAGAAAGTTGATACTGCAAAGTGCGTTGAGCTTATTGTTGATAATTGCAGTTGTCATTGCTTTTGCAAGCAAAGGTGGTGGCGACAAAAAGAAGAATGTAGCATCAAAAGCAGAATTTGCACCTATCAATATTTCCAGCGCTTTCACATTGAAAAACGGTACCACTTACATGGGCAGCCACATTTTCAATCAGCAAAGAGACAGGTCGAATATTTCTGTTAACACCGTTATTACTTATCAGAAAGGCAACACGATTTATATCATGCCTTACAAATACAAAGTGAGCATTTCTCCACTGAACAATTCTTCTAAAACTAATCTTCAATTATTAGATTTGAAGATTAATGTTCACAAATAATCTGTTGAATTTTCTATTTTGATTTTTTGCTTTCTTCGTAGGTCATCTCGCGATAACCGCTTTTTGGCAAGTCGAACTTTGATGCAGGAACAGGGTTGAGATTGATTTTTGAAACCGTGTATTGAATCTTGAAATTCCCATTTGCTAACTCATACTGCAAAGGAAGCCCATCCAGGTTTTTGAATCTTGGATTATAGTCTTTATTATCAGGAACAATTTCTGTGGTGTAATAAGCAATAATGTCTAACCCATTTTTTGTTTTGCCCACAGCTTTGATGCATTTATAACCAGCAATGGTTTTCGTTTCGGAAGTGTTCGCGAAAACTGTGCCATCATAAGCTTTATTCATGTCCTGCCAGTTTTCCTGACTTAAGCGAATGAGCAATTTCTGTCCACTTACTTCTTTCAAAAGAACAGCCTGACCGGTTTTTGAATCGTAAATAGTAGAAGAAGAAAACAATGCGCTCGATGTTTCTGAACGAACGAGGTTTCCTTTAATATAGATTGTATTCGTTGCGACATCTTTTGAGGCTTTAGCTGAATTATTTGATATCGTAGTGTAATCATACACAACTGTCAGCTCAGAGACTTTCTTTTGAGCCTTTACCGAATTTAATAAGCTTACAAAAAAACAAAAAAGAACCAAGGCGAATTTCAAAGGTTTCATTTTGTGAATTTAAGTAAAATATAGACTGAAAAAGAATCAGGAAGATTAATGTGGCAGGGGCTGCGAGCCCTGAGCTATTAGCTCAAGGCTTCTTCTTCAACTGCTGCACTTTTTTCTGTGCGTCCTGCATTTGCTCAAAACGTTCCTGCCATTTGGCTTTTGTTTTAGGCTTGTTTTTGTTTGCCTGAAGTTTTACGAGAATTTTATCGTGGTCAATGATATAATTCTGTATTATAAATTGAAGTATCAATGTAATAATGTTCGAAACTGTATAGTACCATGTGAGCGCAGATGGAAGACTGTTGAAAAAGAAAAGGAACATAATCGGCATAATATAAGGCATGTATTTCATCGCCGGATTGTTCTGGTCAGGCGTGGTCATGCTCATACCGTATAACGAAATAACAAAGTTGGTAGCAGAGGCTAATAATCCAAACAGACTAAGGTGGTCGCCGAAAAGTGGAATGCTGAAACCAAAATGAACCACCGCATCATACGCTGATAAATCTTTCGACCATAGAAATGCCTGGTTGCGCAATTCAATATTTGAATTAAAGAAACTGTACAATGCAAAGAATATCGGAATTTGGAGCAAGGCTGGAATACAGCCGCCAAGCGGATTTACGCCTGCTTCACGAAAAAGCTTCATTTGCTCCATGCTTGCACGTTGCTGGTCATTACCCACTCTTTTTTTCATCTCATCAATTTCAGGTCGGAGCGCTTTCATTTTTGCACCGCTCAAATAACTGCTATATACAAGCGGAGAAGTCACAACTCTAATTACAATCGTGAGCAGCATAATCACAATGCCATAACTCGCTATAAATTTTTTGAAGAAATCAAAAACAGGCATCACGAGGTATTGATTAATCGGGCGAACAAAAGAATAAAAACCACGACCTAAATCAATAATCTTATCCATCCCTGAACCTTCTTTTTTCAGAATGTTGTAATCATTCGGCCCATAATAAAATTGAAATGGAATGATAGCAGAATTTCCCGCAGGAATTTTATATTGAAATGCCACATCTGCCTTTGCCACCAAATTTGATGAATCAGAAACTTCTCTCGCCCATTTCACGTTGCCCGAAACGAAGCTATTTTTCGCCAGCAATGTTGTGTTGAAGAATTGTTGCGATACAGAAATCCATTGAACCGGCTTTTCAAAAACTGCTTCTGTTTTTCTGGAGATATAATCAAAATTATTATCCTCGTAATAGCTGATGTTTGCCTGGCGCTTTTCATACATCACACTTTGTTGCACACGCATTGGCTCATAATGCCATGCGAGATTCATGTTGTTGCCCGTGAAAAGTTTTCCAGGGTTTTCAACCTGAATTTCCCAATCAATCATATAATCATTCGGGCGAATGGTGTAATGATGAACAATAGATTCGCCACCCGGAGATGGCAAACGGAAATCGACTGTCTGTGACCCATCTGCATTTTTAGTGAGCTTTCCTTCGCTAAAAAACAAATCAGCAATTTGTGCTGATTGATTGTTCTGCGTATTTATCGGATAAGAAATATGATTTTCAGAAGCAGGGTTAATAATTTTTACAGGAGTGCTGTCATAAGCATTGAATTTTTGCAGCTCCACTTTTTTCGGCTGACCACCTTTGTTCGTGAACTCTATCCTCATCAGATCATTTTCAACTGTGAGCAATTGCTCCGAACCGATAACTGCTTTATTAAAACCCGTTGTATCGATGGGCGCAGTTGGATTATTTTTAATGGTGTCCTGTAATTTGGCAGCAGCATTCTGCTTTACTTTCACCATGGCGATGGAATCATCATAATGCTTTTTTTGCTTTTCGTATTCCTGGCTGTTTTTGGTTGAAATAAAGAGGTACAGAAAAAGCAAGATACCCAGCAGCACAAAACCAATCACGGTGTTACGGTCCATTCCCATTTTAATAGAATTTTAAAGAGGTGCAAAGATAGGTGGTAGAGTTGAGAGTACATAGTGGCAAGTTGCCAGTTTCCAGTTATTAGTTCACAGTTAGTTTCTACAAATTAAAATCTTCAGAAGAAAACAGAAACAAGAATGCCAACTGTTAACTGCCAACTGAATATTAAGAAATGTTTTGACTCCGAACTCAGAACTTTCGACTCCCGACTACTAAATCATTTCTCCCTGCAAAAGTGGTTTTTTAATTGCATTTCTTGCTTCGGCGAATTCCTTGGCGGCTTTAACAAAGTGCACAAATATTGGTTGAGGGTTCTCAACTGTGCTTTTTAATTCGGGATGATATTGCACTCCTATAAAGAAAGGATGATTTTTTAATTCGATAATCTCCACTAATCCGCTTTCCGGGTTCTTGCCACTTGCTATCATTCCTGCATTTTCAAACTGCTGCAAATAAGCATTATTAAATTCCCAGCGATGCCTGTGCCTTTCTGATATCACTGTTGAATTATAAATATTATGCCCCAGCGAACCTTCATTAATCACGCAAGGATATGCACCAAGGCGCATGGTGCCGCCTTTTGCAGTCACTTTCTTTTGTTCTTCCATCAAATCAATTACAGCATTCGTTGTGCTGGAATCCATTTCGGTAGAATGTGCGTCTTTAAGTCCAAGCACATTTCTTGCAAATTCAATAGCTGCCATCTGCATGCCCAGACAAATTCCGAAGAATGGAAGATTGTTCTCACGAGCATATTTCACAGCAATAATTTTTCCTTCCACACCACGGTGACCAAAACCTGGTGCCACCAGCAAGCCATCAAGGCTGCCTAATTTTTCAGCAACATTTGCATCTGTAATAAATTCGCTGTGCACATTCACAATCTGAACTTTGCATTCATTCATTGCACCGCCATGCACAAATGCCTCAAGAATGGATTTATACGCATCCTGGAGTTCAATATATTTTCCAATCAATCCGATCGTCACTTTGCTCTTTGGATATTTCAGCTTATCTAAAAATTCCTTCCATTTTCCCAGCTCAGGTTCGTGATAATTGGTGATGTTCATTTTCTTCAAACAAATCAAATCTAATTTCTCACGCATCATTGTTAGTGGAACTTCATAAATAGTCGGAGCATCTGCTGCTTCAATTACTGCTTCCGGTTTCACGTTACAGAACTGTGCAATCTTCCTTCTTATTTCAGGTGAAAGCGATTCTTCTGTTCTGCAAACAATCACATCCGGGTGAACGCCTTCCTGACTTAATAATTTGACGCTGTGCTGAGTTGGTTTTGTTTTCAATTCTTTGGCAGCACGCAAATAAGGGATTAATGTGAGATGAATCACCACACAATCTTCTTCCGGCATTTCCCATTGCAACTGACGAACAGCTTCAACAAACGGAAGCGATTCTATATCACCAACGGTTCCACCGATTTCAGTAATGATAATATCAAAATCGTTGTTCTTCCCGAGCAGAAGCATTCTTCTTTTAATCTCATCTGTAATGTGAGGAATTACCTGAACTGTTTTACCAAGATATGCGCCTTCTCTTTCTTTATTAATAACTGTTTGATAAATCCTTCCTGTCGTTACATTGTTCGCCTGCGAAGTATAAATGCTCAGGAACCTTTCATAATGTCCAAGATCCAGGTCTGTTTCGGCACCATCTTCAGTAACATAGCATTCGCCATGTTCATAAGGGTTCAGCGTTCCCGGATCAACATTGATATACGGGTCAAACTTCTGGATGGTAACGCGCAATCCGCGTGCCTGCAAAAGCTTTGCGAGCGAAGCAGCAATAATTCCTTTCCCCAATGAAGAAGTAACTCCGCCCGTAACAAAAATATACTTAGCCATAAAAAATGGTTTTCTTAATTATTTATAAAATCAATTGTTATTTCAATGCTATCGGGCAAAAACAAAAAAACAAAAACCAAATTGAAATGATTCATTCCAACTGATAATTTGCTGTACGTTTATTTTGCTGATCGGTGCTCTGCCTTGCTCTCAATGACCCGAGGAAAAAAAGTAAGATTTAATAATTCCAGAAGGTCATGTAAAGTTAGGGTAATTTATCCATGCTGAAAAAGAGCTTTATAAGATGTGGATAAACTAACATTCATTTGCCCAGGTATTATCTTCTGTGTATTTACTATAAGCCGAACTTTATTACCGCTTAATCGTTGAAATTTCATTTTATTTAAAATTCTCCGATATGAAAAAGTATGTTCTCCCGTTCGTCCTTGCTTTTATTTCTTTATCTGTCAGCGCTCAAAAAATGAGCTGCTGTTCGGTTTCTGCTACCGATAAATTTGCGCGTTTGTCTTTAGACAAAGCTTTTGTGATGAGCCATCCGAATCCTTTGCCTTTTAATTTTCACAGCGAAAATGGAAAAGATATCACTTACAAAGCTGCCGATGGAACGGATGCATACGGATGGGAAATCAAAGCAAAAAGCCCAACTAATAATTATCTTTTTGTTATTCAGGAATGGTGGGGATTGAATGACTACGTGAAAAAAGAAAGTGAAGGCTTGTGGAGTGATTTGGGAAATGTGAATGTGATCGCATTAGATTTATATGATAAAAAAGTGGCAACGAGCCGCGAAGAAGCTGCAAAATTGATGCAGTCGGCTTCCGGCGAAAGAATTGTTTCGATTATCAAAGGCGCGATAGCTTATGCAGGAACCAAAGCAAAAATTTATACCATCGGCTGGTGCTTTGGCGGAGGCTGGAGTTTGCAGGCTTCGTTGCTTGCCGGCAATCAGGCATTCGGCTGTGTGATGTATTACGGCATGCCAGAAAAAGATGTTGAGAAATTAAAAATGTTACACACTGATGTGCTTGGCATTTTTGCGAATAAAGATGGATTTATTACTCCAAAAGTTGTAGATGAATTTGCAGAGAATATGAAGAAAGCCGGAAAGAAGATTACGATAAAAAAATATGAGGCAGACCATGCATTTGCGAATCCGAGCAATCCGTCTTTTGATAAAGAAGCAAAAGCAGATGCATACAAGAATGCACTTGCCTTCCTGAAAGAAAGGATAAAATAAATATCCCGCGCAATAATATTTTTAGGATTTGCAGCTATTTCAGACTGGTGAAAGAATAAGACGAGCTTATTCGCATTTGTTCTGAAACTATATCTGTTTTTTGCTGCCCATCATTCTTTGGCTGATGGTTTAGTTTGTAAGCGT
This sequence comes from Puia sp., assembly GCA_035295505.1. Lineage (GTDB taxonomy): Bacteria > Bacteroidota > Bacteroidia > Chitinophagales > Chitinophagaceae > Puia. The sequence goes on from DATGIX010000104.1 coordinate 74,890, forward strand.
GCAACAACATGATTGCAGCTATTTCCGCGGCCAGTATCATACCGCTTAATCTCTTTTTCATAGGATTTTTGGATTCTAAGGTGATCATTTTCTACTCTTTCTTAGGGTTTATAAAAGATTATTCGCATAAAAAACGCCGAGTTTTGTATTTTATTATTTTTGATAGCCAAAAAAGTGACAAGCTTATTCATTAACCAACATCTATCTATGATGAAAAAACTTATCTTGATCTTGCTGATAATAGAAAGTGCAAACACATCTGTTGCACAAACATCCAATTCGTTTAGAAAAGAAGATTACGACATCAAACAGTTTAAGAAAAAGCAAATTGAAATCAGCATTCCAAAATCTACAATACAACTATCAGAAGTCAGCAGCATCGAAATAGTTGATGCAAGACCAGACACATCTGCAATTGGATTCATGCAAAGAGGATTTAAAAAACCTGTCTTTGTAATCCTGCATGAAGGGCTGCGAAATGAAATGCAGTCTTTTGTAAACAAATACTTTCATTTCAGCCAAAGTGATTCATCCTACAAAATATTAATGGTCATTAAAAAACTGTGGCTCACTGATGAATTCGAACTTAAAGAAGATAGCTTCCTGAATAAACAAAAAAGGAGTTCGGGGTTATTTCACAAGGATTCGACAAGTGGCATTGCAATAAAAATTGAATTTTATATACAAAAGAAACAAAACTATTATGCTTTATATCGATATGATAGCACTCTTCAGGAAACGTATTCTGTATTAAATTATGGTTCTGAATATCTCATTGAATCTTTCACTAATTCGTTTTCAAAATTATCCAGCATCGAAACATCTTTACCTAAAATCATTGCAAACAGAAGAGCATTTAACATCGAGGAAATTTCAAATCATATTTCGCAAAATTTTGATTTAAGAATATTGAAAGATACCTTATTAAAGAAAGGCGTATACATGAGTTTTGAAGAATTCAAAAATAATAGCCCTTCTGTCTCAGACTTTGAAGTCAAAAAAGAAAAACTCATTGACATGTTATACATCAAGCAACCAGATGGAACGGAATACGGGCCAAGAAATATCTGGGGCTATTGCGACGGGCAGAATTCATTTGTGCAGTCATTTAATAATTTTTTTCTGCTGCAGAAAAAAGAAAATGCATTTTATATTTATGGAGCAAAAAAAATAATTTCCGATAATAGTTCTCAATCAACATATGTCCCTCCTACTTATGGGTCGCAGGGACAGGTAATTTCCCCAGGCGGGTTTATGCCAATGGGCGGAGCAGGTAACCCCAAATTAGAACTCAAGCCTTTTCTGTTAGACTGGGATACTGGAAAACTTTATTAATCCTTCGCAATCTTATCATAGCTCGCGACTAATCCTTTTATCAACGAAGAGCTAAAACCGCGATGTTCCATTTCGTTCAAACCTGCAATGGTACAACCTTTTGGAGTGGTTACTTTATCAATTTCTTGCTCCGGATGTGAACCTTTTTTTAGTAATAACTCAGCAGCACCCTTCACTGTTTGTGCGGCAATCAGATTAGCAGTTGCAGCATCAAAACCGATTTCAATTCCGCCCTGAATATTAGCTCTTATGTAGCGCATCGCAAAAGCAGTTCCGCAAGCACCAAGAACAGTTGCTGCATCCATCAGCTTTTCATCGATGGTAACTGTTTTCCCAAGCTGACTGAAAATATCATGCACATATTGCAACTTTTCTTCTGAAATATCTTTTGAAGAAATGCAAGTCATACTTTCCTGAATGGCGATTGCCGTGTTCGGCATTGCACGAACAATCGAAATTTTCTTTCCAAGCGCATTTGCAATATGGTCAATGCTGATGCCTGTTACTACTGAAACCAAAACA
>DATGIX010000105.1:0-39515 GCA_035295505.1 Puia sp.
CATAATGCGGAGATTGTTGTGCGCGATGCCATAAACGTCCGTCGTGAACAGTAAGGTCTCCTGCATTCAAATCGAAACCAATCTCACGACGATCAGGGTTATTATCAATAAAATATTTTTTGCCAAAAAGGAGCTTAATCATATTCTGCTTGTGAGTGCCAGGTAAAATTCTTAATCCGCCATTGTCAAAAGGGCAATCATCCAAATGAATGCCGACATTCAGCATTGGTAAAATTTTCTGCCCCAGAAATAAGTCACGAGGGCTATCTGTGTGCCATCCCATTTGAGTGAAAGCACTATCGGGCATCCTAACATAATGGTTCAATATCAGACCATCTTTTTCGTTTTCAGCGATGCGCCCTTCGTATGGATATAAAAAACCAATTAGAGCTTTCAGACGAGGATCACGTAAGAGATCACGAAAAACCTCGCTGTATTGATTTAGAAAACACATGCGCTGGATCATCTTATTCCCTTTGTCGTCTTTGCCAAACTTTAAAGGAATGCCATTCACTTTTTCCTTGCCTTCATCAAGCAATTGTTTTTCTATTCTGTTTAGTTCAGAAATATATTGCTGAACTGTGTCGCGTGAAATGAAGTTCCTGAAAACAATAGCACCGGTTTCATCAAATATCTTCAATTGTTCAGGGGTCAACTTTTCTTCCAAAGTAAAATCAGGAAATACTACTTTTTTCATATTGTTAGCGTTTGCCCCGGTTGCGAGATGAGAGCATCGTTCCCGGGTTGGAGCCTTTAAATAAATGAAATGAACTTAAATTTAACAAATTATGATTTTTATATTAATCTGCAAAAGTAATAAAATTACGTTTATGATGTTACTTTGCAATTTTTTCATAGGCTAACCTTAACAGTTATAATCCAAACACAATTGTGCGCTTGCAAATTAAAACATTTTCTGCTACTCTTTTGATTGTGGTTTTGCTAATTCCCTTCCCTCGCGCAAATGCACAAACGGATACATTAAAAATTCCTACTACCCATAACGTATTAGTGCTTCCTGTCATTGCGAGATCTATAGAGACAAACTGGTCATTCGGAGTTGCGTCTTCATTCACTTTCCACCTCAATCCGGCTGATAAGTTTGTGCGCACGTCGAATGTGCAGGCACTGGCGCTTTATTCTCTCCGCAAGCAATTTGTGGTGGCTATAAATGGATCGATATATTTTCCAGGCGAAAAATATATTATCAACCAGCAATTTTCTTACAGCTATTATCCTGATAAATTCTGGGGGCTTGGTAAAACATCTCAGGATAGCAGTGAAGAAAATTATAATTACAAGCAATATTATATTTATCTGCATCCGCAGACACATCTTGGCAATAAAATTTATCTCGGTCTTTTATATGAGTTCCAGCGGTTATTTGACGTGAAATATGATTCGGGCGGATTGTTTGATAAACAAAATATTTCTGGTAGAAAAGGTTATCATGTTTCGGGGCTTGGAGCAAGTTTTACTTATGACACGCGCAATAATGCTTTTTCTCCCGACAAAGGTGTGATGCTGCAATTCTATTTTAATCATTTTGCAAATTATTTCGGGTCAGATTATAACTACACCAATTTCGTGATTGATGCGAGAAAGTTTTTAAATACTTATAAAAAACAAGTGCTTGCTCTCCAGGCTTCTGCTTTTTTTAATGCAGGAAATGTTCCGTTACGAAGCCTTGCATTGCTTGGCGGTGCTAATAAAATGCGTGGCTATTATGAAGGCCGGTATCGTGATAAAAATCTTATTGTTGTTCAAACCGAATATCGGTTGCCGTTGTTCTGGCGTTTTTCTGCGGTGGGTTTTGGTGATGTCGGAAATGTTGCCGACAATCTCAGTGAAATGAATTTTCATTGCCTGAAATATTCTTATGGAGCTGGTTTGCGTTTTGCACTGAACCCAACTGAAAAATTAAATCTTCGTTTAGACTATGGCATTGGTGCGGGGAAATCGAATGGATTTTATTTGCAATTGGGAGAGGCGTTTTAATCGAGTTGAGCAATTTAAAGCTTCTCTAGTAGCTGTAGTCGTGAATAAATTTCTTCGATACATAATAGCTGAACAATGCAAAAAAAGGAGCTGCGACAACATCAATTGTATAATGCACGTGCTGTACCAAAAGCAGAACGCCGATAATTAAAGTTGCAATAATCGCAAATATCTTGTCATTATTTTTTTTCAGGCACAAAAACATCAGGAATGCAGTTGATGTGTGCCCGGAATAAAACAAATCTTTTGTTACGAAAGAATTACCGTAAAAAATATTGCTAAGAGGATCCTGTAATACAATCAAACCTTTTGGAGCATTCAACGCAATGACAGTTAATGTGGCAACCCGCATAACACTCAATATCACATAAGCCCATAGCATCACGACGAATATATTTGGTTGCTGCACCATTCTTATAATCAGCAATAACGTCAATGCCCAAACGAAAATGAAAATGAAAATAGACACGTCATGAGGCGAGAGCCAGTTCAGCAGCCAGTCATTCAGTATAATGCCGTTTCTTTTTTCTATTGCCTTAAAGAAAAAAGCAAAAAATGAAAACAGGATGATCAATGCAATGCTTCCGGAAATGGTTTGTCTCCGGAACGACCTGAATTGCCATGCAGTCCGCCAGTTTATTTTGTAGCCATGCTCACTATTCTCTGACATAAAATTTTATAAGGCGGCAAAATTAAACTAGAAATGCGAAATAAAAAATGAGAAAGCGAATGTCATTCGCTTTCTCATTTTTTATTATTAATTTCTTATTCCTGATTTCAGAAATGCCATCTCACAAAAGCTTCCATGGCTGCAAACTTGGTGAGGCCAAGCTGCGCATATAAATTAGCTGTGTTTGCATTTCTGTGCTCTGCTCTTTGCCAAAATTCGCGGCTGTCACTGCCCTGGAACGGCACCATATCTTTTTGCGATTGATGAATGAAAATGCCATAGCGTTTTTTCATTACCTGATCAGGGCTCATTGGGATTGCCATTTCAATCTCGCTGATGTCCCATTCCTGCCATGCACCTTTGTATAGCCATACCCAGCAATCTTTCACCCAATCTTCATTCGCTGCTTTTAATCTGCGCATGGATTCAAAAACAATATCAAGGCAAACCTTGTGCGTGCCATGCGGATCCGCAAGATCGCCCGCACAATAGATCTGATGTGGCTTTACTTTGCGAAGCAACTCCATCGTCAGCTTGATATCTTCTTCGCCCATCGGTTTTTTCTCAATCGTTCCCGTTTCATAAAAAGGAAGATTTTGAAAATGTATGTTCTCGTCTTTCAAACCAACATAATGGCATGTGGCTTTGGCTTCGCATCTTCTGATCAATCCTTTAATATCACGTATGTCCTGTGTATCAATCTCACTGTCTTTTTTATTTTTCAAAAATTCTGTTGCATCACGAAGGGCTTGAGATGAAGTGTTGTTGTCAATCCCTTTTAATTTTTCGAAGCCAACTGCAAAATCAAGAAAGCGTGTAACAAACTCATCTGTCACGGCGATATTGCCTGATGTTTGGTAGGCAACATGAACATCGTGCCCCTGGTCATGCAATCGCATGAAAGTGCCGCCCATTGAAATGATGTCATCATCAGGATGTGGAGAAAAAATTAATGAGCGCTTTGGATATGGCTCAGATCTTTCAACGCTTTTATTATTTTGTTTTCCACCAGGCCAGCCTGTGATGCTGTCGCGCATCATATAAAAAACCTGCAGGTTGATTTCGTAAGGATCTCCTTTTTCAACCAACAGATCACTTAACCCGTTATCATTATAATCAGCATTGGTAAGGCTCAGGATTGGCTTTTCTAATTTCAATGCCATATTAATAACGGCTTTTCTGATAATCTCAGGAGTCCATTCAAGATCACCCGTAAGCCATGGCGATTTGAAACGAGTGAGCTCCGATGAAGCAAGCTCATCGGTCACGAAAGTGCAGTCGTTATGCTGTTGAAGAAGTGAAGCCGGCACCTGTTCTGTCATATGCCCTTCCACTGCTTTTTGGATAACCGGTGCTTTTAATTGTCCCCATGCCATCAGCAAAATCTTTTTTGCTTTCAAGATGGTGCTGATGCCCATGGTAATGGCGATACGAGGCACTTTTGAAATGTTCTGAAACTCGTGTGAGTTTGCAAGCCTCGTTGAATTATCAAGCGGCACTAATCTTGTTTTGGAAAAAATGCTTGATCCCGGCTCGTTGAAGCCAATATGCCCGTTGTTTCCTATGCCGAGAATTTGCAAATCAATACCACCAATTTCGTCAATCATTTGTTCATAATCAGCACAATATTTTTTTATATTTTCTCTTTCCCAGGAGCCACTTGGTATATGGCAGTTTTTCTGATCGATATCCACTTTATCAAAAAGCTGTTGCCGCATGAACCGCTTATAGCTTTGAAGTGCATTGCTATCGATCGGATAATATTCATCGAGATTAAATGCAATCACATTTTTAAAGCTCAATCCTTCTTCTTTGTGAAGCCTTACCAATTCAGCATATAATGTTTTGGGAGATGACCCAGTTGCCAAACCAAGCACGCATTTTTCCCCCTTGCTATTCTTTTCTTTAATAAGATTTGCAATTTCGCGAGCTATGAAAGAAGAACCTTCTTTTATAGAGTTGAATTTTTTTACGGGTATTTTTTCGAATGAATCTGCCATGCTCATAAATCAAATTTTTTGTGTTTGGTTGATCAAAAATTATGATAGTGTTTTAAACTGCGTAAATGTAAAATTGATTTATAAAAAAATCATTTTTTATGAAAATATAGTTAAGCAACCGGTTGATGCATATTCTTCTTTTAGCAGACAAGCTAAATAAGCCCAAGAATCTTGTCTCTTACCAGGAGGCAACAACCGGGAAGCCCCGCATGCTGTCCGACAGATGATAAAATTATCTTGGTGTCACTGCTAACAAGACTAAGCGAATATTGCATGATAGAAGTTTTTACCGGTAGCAGCAATGGCTCTCCTAATGCAGAAAGCATCCCGCCAAGAACAATAATATCAGGGTTCAGCATGTTGATTGCCACAGCCAGCCCTCTTCCTAAATTATACGCAATTTCAGTCACGCCTTCTAAAGCAAGGTTATCTCCCAATCGCACGGCTTCCAGAATATCTTCCAACTCGAAAAAACCTTTTTTCAATATCACCTGCTGCAATCTGCTGCTGCTGCCCTCACTAATTTTCTTGTTGATGAAATCTATAAGCGCCAGACCAGAAGCTTCTGTTTCCAGACATCCTTTTTTTCCGCAAAAACAAATTTTTTGATTATTGAACATTGGGATATGACCAATTTCTCCTGCATAGCCTGAGGCTCCGTAAACAGGAAGCCCATTCACAAAAATGCCAAGGCACATTCCATAATCAATATTTACAACGCAAACATTTTTTTCGGCATACGGATGCCCGAACCTGCCAAAATTATACTCTCCATATGCAAGAGTTCTGCTATCATTGTCGAGAAAGACTGGCATGTCAAAAGCAGCTTCCAATTTTTCTTTCACCGGAGCATCACCAAAGTGATAGTTGCTCAAAATATTACTTGTCTTCACATTGATCCTGCCTGCAAGACTTAGCCCTAATCCAATTATTTTTTCCTTTGAGATGTTAGATACCGACAAGAATTTTTTTATTTCCAGAATAATTGCATTTAGTGATTCATTTGCTTCAAGGTAAGAAAAAGGAATATTGAGAGAAGATTCAACAATACCTGCATTAAAGCTCATCAAGCCAATGTTGATCTTGTATTTTCTGATCTCAACTCCGAGAAAGTAGCAACTTTCGGGGTTAAGCCCATAAATAGCAGCTTTTCTTCCTAACCCTTCTGTTTTTCGGCCTGTATCAATCATTAGCCCTTCTTCCAGGAGTTCAGAAATTAAGTCCGTTGTTTTTGGGATGCTGATGGTTAGTAGCTCGGATAGTTCCGGTATTGTTGATTCCCCTTTTGCTGTCAGATGGCTGATAACTTTTGTTTTTCTGCTCTGATCCTTGTAAGCAATGCCAGAAAGTTCAGGCCCCTTTATATGCGTGAAGACCGAATAATTCATGCTTCAAAAATTTGCGATTGTGAAGATTTAGTGAAGAAGGTATACGCAAACATACATTAATTAAAAAGCTTTGATGTCTTTTTGTTAAAAAATAGTTATTGATAAAAAAGGCTAAAGTACATATTAAAAATAAATTTTTTTATTAATTATTAATTTTTATTTAAAATTATTTTTTTATTATAATAAATTATAACAAATTTGTAATGATTAAGTAACATCTAACCAAAAAAATTGCATTATGCGAAGCTTAAAAAGGTTATCATTTCTCTTAACGTTCGTCATGATTTGCTTTTTTGCACATGCACAGAACACTGTTACAGGAAAAGTAACTGATTCGGCTGGCAAAGGCCTTAGCGGAATCAGTGTACAGGTAAAAGGCTCAGCAAAAGGAACATTTACAAAAACAGATGGCTCATTTTCTATTGTCGCTCCTGCGAATGCCACTTTAGTGTTTAGCGGCATTGGCTTCGGAGTAAAGGAAACTTCCTTAAATGGCCAGACAAACATTAATGTTTCGCTTGAAGAAAGACAAAACGAATTGAACACAGTTGTAGTTACGGCATTAGGAATTAAAAAGAACGCAAAGGATTTATCGTATTCAGTTCAGAAGGTGAGCAGCGAAGAATTAACTACCGTTAAAGACGCTAACTTTACCAACTCATTATCAGGTAAAGCTTCTAATGTAACAATCACGCAAGGTTCAGGTGGCGTTGGTTCTGCTACCAATATAATTTTGCGTGGAAACAATTCTCTTTCTGGTAGCGGCTCTCCGTTGATTGTAATAGATGGTATTCCTGTTGTCAACAATAACTCTCATCCGACAACGGGTCAGGCGCAATACGGACAAAATTTTTTAACTCCTGATCAATTGTCAACAATCAACCCGAGTGATATTGAAGAAGTAACTATTTTGAAAGGACCAACTGCAGCTGCATTATATGGTTCTCAAGCTGCAAACGGTGCGATTATAGTTACTACCAAATCCGGCAAAGATGGGCAAACACGTGTGAATCTTTCAACCAATACTACATTCCAGTCTGCTTTGTATAAACCTAAGATGCAAACAGAATACGGAGGTTCGGCTGCTGATAATGGAACCCTTAGCTGGGGCGATAAAGATCCAAATGCATCTTACGCGGGAAGCTTCTACAAAGACTTTCTTAAAACAGGTGTGAGCAGCTCAAATGCTGTGGATGTAACTACAGGAAATAAAAATGCACAACTGTACGCTGCTTATGCGAACACAAGCGCAAAAGGAATTATTCCTAACAATTCTCTTACAAGGAACAATTTTGATTTGAAAGGAACTACAAGCATGTTCGATAAATTCATAGAATTTACTGCAAAGTTCAGTTATGTAAATCAAACGGTACATAATCCTTTGGCACCAGGTCAATATTTAAATCCGTATTATACATTCATGACTTTGCCGGCAAACACAAACATGTCTTTGTATAAGAACAAAAATAATTTGACGCTTGATACACTGCCTTTTCAAAATTGGGCCTACCCGGTTGGCAGCACTCAAACAGACAATCCATATTGGGATGCTTACAAAGTGTTAACAACTGATAATTTAAACAGAATGATATTATCAGGTGATTTGAAATTTAATTTCACAAGTTTCCTGAACCTGGTGATTAGAGGAAATATGGATAGAACCAGTGAGGATTATTTGAATGAAATGTATCAAGGCACATGGACTGCGGTTGCTTCATCAACCGGAGGCTTTGACCATAAAACTTTGCAGTCTAACCAAAATTATGGCGATGCGCTTTTGACTTTTAATAAAAATATTGCAAGTGACTGGCATTTGACAGCAATAGGTGGTGGAGCAATCAGAGATTACACACAGACTGGCATCGATATAAACAGTGGAAGAAACGGGATGCATAATCCTAACGTATTTATTACCAACAACGTTAATTTCAATAGCGGTGGCGGTGGATCAATTCAGGATGTTTATGATAGAAGACAAATACAGTCTTTATTTTATTCAGCTGAAATTGGCTTCAAAAATGCACTGTTTATAAGCACAACTGGCAGGAATGACTGGTCTTCTACTCTGCCTCCAGGGAAAAACGCATATTTCTATCCTTCAGTAGGAGTTTCAGCTGTGTTGACTGATTTGTTTAAAGGATTATATAGCTCGACGATGAATTACCTGAAGGTTCGCTCAAGCTACACTGAAGTAGGTAATGATTTACCAACGTTCATTATCAATCCTGTTTCAACAATAAATTCTGATGGATCAGTGAGCACTCCTACTACTGTGATTATGCCAGGAACTACTTTGAAACCGGAATTGACCAAATCAATTGAAGCAGGCCTTGATGCGGCTTTCCTGAATAATTTAATCAGATTTGAAGCCACATATTATAAAACCAATACTATTGATCAACTGTTTACGGTGGCGGCACCTCCAAGCAGTGGATATAAATACTATTACGTAAATGGCGGTAATATTGAAAACAAAGGTATTGAATTGACATTATCAGTTTCCCCGAAAATAGGGTCTGTAAAATGGACTTCAACAGTAAATTTCTCAAAGAATATAAATACTGTTAAATCATTGATCTCAGGTACTAACCTTCTTATTTATTCCCAGTTAGCTAATTCGTCTGCATATTATCAGGAAATTATTCCCGGAGGAAGCCTGGGTGATTTTTATTCCACAAGGTTTCAGCGTGATAAAGGCGGTGCTTATGTACTCAATTCTTTTTACATCAATGGTGTGAAGCAAGAAGGAACTTTGCCGCTGGTCGAGTCCCAAGCTCAAAAAATAGGGAATGCATTTCCTAACTTTTTGTTGTCATGGGGCAATAAATTCAATTACAAGAATTTTCAATTATCGTTCTTAATAGATGGGCATTTCGGAGGGCAAATACTTTCATTGACTCAGGCCATGCTGGATTACGCCGGCAATAGTGTTGAAACTGCACAGGCAAGGGACAAGGGATATGTGTTGGTGAATGGTCAGCAAGTAACAGATGTCAAAGGCTTCTATCAACTGAAAGCCGCAACTGGTGGTGCATTGGGAGAATATACCTATAGTGCAACAGCGGTTAGGTTGAGAGAATTGTCTTTGCTTTATAATTTACCTGCGCAAATCTTTAATGATTCGAAATATGTAAAAGGAATAAGCATTGGCTTGCTGGGAAGGAATTTATTTTTCTTCCATAAAGTTGCCCCTGTTGATCCGGAAATCGTTTCTAATAATGCAGGAGGCTTGAATGGGCAGAACGAATTTCTTGGTCTGGAATTATACAACATACCTTCTACAAGAAGTTATGGTTTCAGCGTAAATGTTCACTTTTAAAAAATATTAAACAGAACAATATGAGAAAGATTTCTTTATCATTAATTCTAATAAGCTTGATTGGTTTGTCTTGCACAAAAGATTTTTCAAGCATTAATACAAACAAATTAGGCTTCAAGTTTGAAGGTTCGTCTTCTGCTGTGCCTGACGCGTCAGGTTTTTTGCCACCGATCATGGCATACATTTATCCAAGTAACGGCGCATCCGGTGTAGCAAGCTGGGTATATCAGATTCAGCAAAATTTCAATAGCGATATTTATTCCGGCTATTGGATGATGGCAGGAGGATTTGGCCAGGGCAGCCATGTTGAATCCAATTATTATTATTATGATGGATGGGATTCATATTTATATCTCTCATGGTCAAATATCGTGAACCCATTCCTTTCGATTCAGGCTTCTGCGTGGGCATATCCCAATGCTGTTAATCAGACTGCGTTGGGCATGGCTTTCACTTCAAAAGTAATGGTTAGTGTAAGGGTGGCAGATGCTTTGGGCACATTGCCTTATTCTGGTGGTGGCACATACGATTCACTCGGTAAGATTTATAATACTTTCTTTTCGGAATTGGATTCAGCTATTTTCTATTTATCAAAAAATGCCAGCTCCCCGATTACAACAAGCGATTATTTTTATGGAGGGGATATTGCAAAATGGATTACGTTAACTAACTCTCTAAGACTTGAATTAGCCATGAGAATCGTAAAGGCTAATCCAACCTTAGCTCAGGCGCAGGCTGAAAAAGCAATGGCTACCGGTAATTTAATTACTGATAATAGTCAGAATGCTGCCTTTGTGCCGACGGGTGGTGTTGAAGGAGCCTTAACTACACTATACTATACATGGGGAATTGGAAACACTACACCCGGCGCAGATGTTGCAAGTTACCTCGTAGGTTATAATGATCCTCGCCTGCCTGTATTCCTGGCACCAACCAGCACTGCGGAAGGTAATACTGCGAGCCGTGTTCCTCTTGGCGGATACTGCACTCAAAGATTAGGCAGTGTTCAGGTTCCGGGAGATGTTACATTAACCGCTACAATGTTCTCTATGCCTGGCACAGGTATTCTGCAATCTGGTACAGATATTACGGCTCACCCGGAATCATCTACATTTTTTAATGCTGCCGAAACTAACTTTTTGCTATCTGAAGCTACGCTTCGTGGATGGAATATGGGCAGCTATACAAGCGGCGCTCAGGCTTATTATACTGCAGGCGTTACAGCATCGATGAATCAATGGAAAGTTTCTATAGGAAATTATCTTTCTACCTCAGCAACTCCTTCAGACTTTGTTGATCCTACATTGCCTGACAGAGACATTAAAGCTGTTTCAACCTGCTCTCCTAAATGGGACGATGCTACTTCTAATGAAGGGCATTTGGAACAAATCATTACTCAAAAATGGATATCACTTTGGCCGGTTAATTCACCTGTAGCCTGGGCTGAATATCGCAGAACAGGTTATCCAAAGTTGTTTCCTGGATATCTTACAGCTGTTGCGCCTACAGTTTCATGGGGTGGCCAAACTGTTGACAATGCAAGAAAGCTCAGATTGCCAAACAGTGAATACTCAAATAACACATCGAATGTCCTGAATGCAGTTAATAACTATTTAGGCGGAACAGATGATATTACTACTCATGTTTGGTGGGATGTTAACGCTCCTAATTTCTAACAGCAACTAATAGTATTTTCAATAAATAAAAGAGAGCCAAAGTAATTTGGCTCTCTTTTATTTTATAGTATTTATTAGATGCAAAAGAATCCCCGAATAAAACTTTTATTGGTTTATTTTCAATGTCACTGCATATTTTCCGGCTACATTATTTTGCATTTTTGCTGGGATATTAATAATAAGATTTGCTCCTTCTTGTTTCCATTTCAATTTTTCATTTGTTCCTAATATTTGAATTTTACTTTTTGGAGTGATGGTAAGATTGGCGATTTTAATTTGTGCAGGAATCGTCGCTTCGTCTTTCTCCGACAAATAAAAAGCATAAATATTTTTGCCGTCTTTTGATTGTGTGAAGAAAATATTATCAGAAGAATATGGCGCAATCGGTTTGCTGTTATAGATTCCTTCTCCATTTATTTTCATCCATGCACCAACATCTTTTAATCGCTGATATGCTGTGGGATCCCAATCTCCGTCAGGGCCAGGGCCAATGTTCAATAAAAAATTCCCGCCACGCGAAACAACTTTGACTAACAATTGCACAAGCTGCTGCGCCGATTTGTAATGATCGTTTGGCACGAAGCTCCACGAGTTGCCCATCGTCATACAAGTTTCCCAGGGAAAAGAAAGCGGCTTCTCAGGAACTTCTTGTTCCGGTGTTTGATAGTTTTCGAATTCTCCGCCAACGCTTCTGTCAACAACAATCAGCCCCGGTTGCAGGCTTCTTCCCATAGCGGCAATATTTTTCATATCAATATCCTGGTCATAGACAATTCCTTTCTGCCATTCCACATTTTTATCTACAGTTGATAACGGACGGACCCACCCGCCATCGAGCCAGAGAATATCCATCTTCCCATAACCGCTCATTAATTCTTTGATTTGATTGAATGTAAACTGCTTGAATGCATTCCATTTCTCCGGATATTTTTTCGGGTCATAGTTAACATTTCTATCCTTTGGCGGAAAATAAGGCCACCAATAATTTTCAGTATGCCAATCAGGTTTGGAGAAATATGCGCCGATTAAAAAGTTTTCTTTTCTGAATGCATTAAAAATTTCTTTCGCAACATTGCTTCTCGGGTTTGATGAAAAAGGAGTTTTTGATGAAGTGATTTTATAGTCTGTCTCCTTCGTGTCGAACATGCAAAACCCATCATGGTGTTTTGTAGTGAACACCACATATTTCATACCTGCATCTTTTGCAGCTTCCACCCATTTCTCCGGATGAAAATTTTGCGGATTGAAAGTTGTCTGCAGATTTTCATAAGCTTTTTTATATTCAAAATAATTTTGAGCATATTGCCCTCTTCGTTGTGTCCATCCTTCATCTTCAGGGCAAAGGCTCCAGCTCTCCACGATTCCCCACTCACTATAAGTTCCCCAATGCATGAACAATCCAAATTTCAAATCCTGCCATTGCTCAATCTTTTTTTGAACCAGCGTGTCTGTTGGTGGCACATAATTATTTTGTGCATTTACCAATAATGAAATTGTGAGAAGAAAAATTAATGAAAAATATTTCATGAACAGATAATTTAAAAATAAAGAACAAGAAATTATAAATAAGGAATGAGGAAGTTTGTTGATTTTGAAAGTAAGCTATTAATCGCGACTTACAATTCGCTATTCACCATTGACCATTCACCACTTGCTATTCTCCTTTATGAATTCCTTTTGTGTTATAATTCACTTTCCATAAAGTGTAGCGCATATATTGCATTTGCATGCGCTTTAAAAATTCGTCAAAATTTTTATCTTCTTTTTTGCTCCACAGCACTTCGCTCAATGCGCTCAATCTTGGGAATAACATGTATTCTACTTTGCGCGGATTGCTCATATATTCTGTCCACATGTTTGCCTGCGCACCAAGAATATATTTTTGATTTTCTTCTGCAAGACCTGCAGGAAACGGATTGTAATTATAAACTGTTTCAAGCGGGAGATAACCGCCAATGGTTAATGAATCTTCTGTCTTTGATTGTGCATGGTCTAAATAAACATATTCGCCCGGTGTCATCATCACATTATGATGTTGGTTCGCAGCTTCAATGCCTCCTTTCTCTCCACGCCAGCTCATAATCGTTGCATTTGGCGCAATGCCACCTTCCAATATCTCATCCCAGCCAATAATTTTTTTGCCTTTGCTGTTCACATATTTTTCCACTCTTTGAATGAAATAGCTTTGCAAACCTTCTTCATCTTTCAGACCTTTTTCTTTAATCAGGTTTTGACAAAATTCACTCCTCTTCCAATTGTCTTTAGGGCATTCGTCGCCGCCGAGATGAATATATTCAGCAGGAAATAATTGCATCACTTCATCCAACACATCTTCAATAAATTTAAAAGTGAACTCACTCGGGCAATACACATCTTCATAAACTCCCCAGCTTTGCTGCACTTGTTTTCCTGTTGAATCGCCGCTCCATGCAACACCTTTGTGAATTTTTGTGGATTCATTCGGAAAACAACTTAGCTGCGGATATGCAGCAATTGCTGCTGATGAATGCCCGGGCATTTCTATTTCGGGAATAATAGTGACATATCTGTCGGCTGCATATTTCACCACTTCTTTAATTTGCTCCTGTGTATAATAACCACAATGTTTTTCATTATCATTTCCTGTTCCCGGATGATGACCTATAATCGTTCCGTTTCTACAGCTACCTATCTCCGTTAGTTTCGGATATTTTTTGATTTCGATGCGCCATCCCTGGTCTTCCGTCAAATGCCAGTGAAAATAATTCATCTTGTGCATCGCGATATAATCAATATATTTTTTTACAAAATCAACAGGCATGAAATGTCTACCGGCATCAAGCATTAACCCTCTGTATTTAAAACGCGCATAGTCTTCAATTTCTACAGAAGCAATTTTTAAATCATCTGATTTTGCAACCGGTAATAACTGAATCAATGTTTGTGTGCCGTAGAATGTTCCCTGATGTGAATTGCCATTGATAGTTACTGACGCTGGTGAAACGCGCATGGTATAACGACCTTCCTCATCTGCAACCAATGTTTTGTTAGTAGAAAAAGAGATATAATTTCTGAAAGGCTTTTTTCCTGTTTTCAATTTGAAGCCATAAAAATTTTGCAGATAGTCATTAAAAAAATCAGCAGACCTTTTTTCGTCTTCGCCCTCGGCAACAATAATTGTCGTTTTATTAATCACAAAATTTCCCGGCTGTGGTGTCGCTTTCACAGGTTTCGGGATGATAGATATTTGTTGCGAATAAGAAATGCTGAACATCAATGCGCACAAAAAAGAAAAAATTGTCTTCATGATTTTTTAGTTAAGAGATGAATCAAGCGATTGCATGAGTATTAAAAAATATAGTTCGGAAAATTAAATGTTTTGCAGAAGAATAGGAGAGATGTTGGTGGAAAAGAATAAATAAATTTTTTTAAAAACTTCAGTTAGGAGAATGAGAAATAAGAAATTAGAAATAAGGAATAAGAAAGTTCGGAAATCACTTCTCCTTAATAATCTCCCATCCTGTAAATCCTTTAATCTTTATAATCATGGTTCAGACAAATAAAAAGGCGACATCAATTTGTCGCCTTTCATTCTAAAATATTTTATGGTTATTAAACGCCGGCTAATTTCAAGCTCATCGATGACGAAAAATGATGGAACTCATTTTTCACATCATTAAAAATTTTTTTAAAGGTTTCCATTCGCTCAGATAAGGCGTGCTGTGAATCATTTTTCACAGAGCGCAGAATGTTGAAGATGTTTTCGACTTTGTGATGAGAATCCGGCAAATCGTGCCTGAGTGTGTCAACCACTTCTTTGTGGCAGATGAAGAGGTTTTGAAAATGCTCGATTTGTGCGAGTACAGCATGTGGAAGCTTGTGAGTCGCCATGTCTTCAAGTTCGTGTTCGAAATGGCGGATTTCCTGTTTGATGGAGGAGAGTTCATGCTTCCATGTTTGAAGCTCCTCCTGAAACTGTTCGATGGTTGAAGATTCCATTGGTTTCAATTTTAGTGAAGAAATGAAAGAACTTATATGTCTAATTTAAGAAAACACGTGCAACTGAACAAAAATTTGTTTTAACAGCAGGTTGATAAATAATATTTTTTTAAACTTTGATTTTTTAGTTTTTATTAAATAAAAGTTGTGCTGTTTCTCTCTGGGTTCAGTTATCAATCCAAATCCTTATTTTTGAGCTTTCGTAGGTTAGAATGAATAATTTTTAAAGTTTTAGGGTTGTTATTAAAACTTTTTAAACATCTATTGGCGAATATCAATATTTAATGGAAAAGAAAGTAACCAAAATTGGAGTTCTTACATCTGGCGGGGATGCACCGGGAATGAACGCTGCTGTCAGGGCTGTTGTGAGAACGGGGATTTATTATGGGATGGAAGTGTTTGGGATTATGCGCGGCTATAGCGGCATGATTGAAAACGATATCGTACCGATGCATTCAAGAAGTGTTGCTAATATCATTCAACGTGGCGGCACTATTTTGAAAACTGCTCGCTGCAAAGAATTTTTTGAATATGAAGGAAGAAAAAAAGCGCATGCCAATCTGAAAAAACTTGGCATTAATGGTTTGGTAATTGTAGGTGGCGATGGCTCATTCCGTGGCGCTCATAAATTCAGCAATGAATTTGATATTCCCTGCATCGGTCTTCCAGGAACGATTGATAAAGATATTGCCGGCACTGATTTCACCATCGGTTTCGATACGGCTGTGAACACTGCGGTTGAAGCGATTGATAAAATACGCGACACTGCTGATGCGCACGACCGGCTTTTTATTATCGAAGTGATGGGCCGTGATGCCGGTTATATTGCTTTGCATAGCGGCATTGCAACAGGTGCTGAACATATATTAATACCTGAAAGAAAAACAGATATTGAAGAGCTGATTGATTCACTCACTGAAAAAGAGCGCCGCAAAAAATTAGTGAACATGGTAGTCGTTGCTGAAGGTGATAATTTCGGTGGCGCAGATGAAGTGGCGAAAGTGATCAAAGAAAGAATCCCAAATGCTGATACAAGGGTGTGTGTGCTGGGTCATATTCAGCGTGGGGGTGCACCAAGTTGTATGGACAGAGTGATTGCAAGCCGCATGGGCTATTCTGCTGTGGAATGTTTGATAGAAGGAAGGTATAATGTAATGGTCGGGATATTGAATAACAGGATGCATTACACACCACTCGAAAAAGCTGTGAAAGCAAAACAGAAAATCACAGATGAATGGCTGAAGATTGTTAAGATACTTGCTTCTTAAAACTTATCAGGTAGAATGAAATATTCTGCCTTTATTTTTTAAACAAACCGAAACAAATAAAAACTGTACATGTCAAAACATTTATCGAAATACCTGCATCAAACGATGGATAAGCAAGCCGGTTTAGAGCACACTTTTCATCGCACAAAGATTGTTGCCACTGTAGGACCTGCTTGCGACACTTATGAAAAATTATTAGACCTCGTGAAAGCCGGTGTGAATGTTTTCCGCCTGAATTTTTCTCATGGTGCGCATGAAGACAAGGCTCGTATCATTGACCATATCAGAAAGATTAATACAACTGAACCATATAACATCGCAATACTCGGCGATTTACAAGGACCGAAATTGCGTGTTGGTGAAATTGAAAATGGCAGTATGGAAGTGGTTGCCGGAGATATTCTCACATTCACGAATGAGAAATTAGTTGGTACGAAAGAAAGAATTTATGTTTCATATCCTAATCTTCATTCTGATGTGAAGATTGGAAATATCATCATGATTGATGATGGAAAGCTTGAGGTAAGAGTAGTTGGTATTGAAAAGAACAATGACGTAAAAGTTCAGGTGACGCTTGGTGGAATTCTGTCTTCTAAAAAGGGAATTAATCTTCCTGATACAAAAATTTCTTTGCCTGCATTGACGGATAAAGATTTGGTTGATCTTGAATTTATCATCGAACAAAAATTAGATTGGGTTGCATTGTCTTTTGTTCGGCACGTAAAAGATATTGTTATCCTTCGCAGCAAATTGCAGGAGAAAAAAAGCAAGACAAAAATTATTGCAAAAATTGAAAAGCCGGAAGCGCTTGTTAATATCCGCGATATTATTCTTGAATCCGATGGCATCATGGTTGCACGTGGAGATTTGGGTGTTGAGCTTCCTGTTGAGCAAGTTCCGCTGATTCAAAAACAGCTTATCAGAAAATGTTTGCATAGAGCAAAGCCTGTAATTGTTGCTACGCAGATGATGGAAAGCATGATTGAGCGCACCAAACCAAACAGAAGTGAAATTACTGACGTTGCAAACGCAGTGCTCGAAGGTGCAGATGCAGTCATGTTAAGTGCGGAAACAGCAGCAGGGCAACATCCTTCATTGGTGGTTGAAACCATGCGTAAAATTATTATGGAAGTGGAGAAGAATGATTATCCTTATAACCTCGAAGATAAATTAGCGCCACAACCTCATTCGCCTTCTTTTTTGAGTGATGCGATTTGTTACAATGCATGCAAGCTTGCCAAAGATGCGAATGCTGATGCATTGATTGGGATGACACAAAGCGGTTACACCGGTTTCATGCTTTCAAGCTATCGCCCGAAATCACCACTGTATATTTTCTCTAAAGAAAAAACGCTGATAAATCAATTAAGCCTGAGCTGGGGCGTTCGCGCTTTTTATTATGATGAAGAGAATAGTGTGGATGATATTTTTGATGATCAGGCGCAAATATTGAAAGAAAGAGGATTTGTGAAAACCGGCGATGTGATTGTGAACACCGGCAGTTTGCCTGTTCAATTGCATTTGCCAACAAACATGTTGAAGATTACAAAACTGGATTAATGATATTTTCGGTTGTGCATGACCGATAAAATGAATCCCTGAGCTTTCAAAAGATCAGGGATTCATATTTTAGATACATTATAATAATAAAGGCTGCAAATATTACTATCCGTCTTTCTTATCTTTGCCACCGAATAGTTTTTTAAAGAAACCTTTCTTTTTGTCAGCAACAGTGTCTTTCTTTGATGGAACTATCTTATCCTCTTTCTTTTTGTCACCTTCTTTGGTAGCTTCTTTCAAAACTTTTTCTTCATCTGGAGAAAGCTTGGAATCTATGGGAACTTTTTGTGTAGTCGTGTCCATATATTCACTGGCATTGCCATTGCCTGCGTCAATGCCTTCCGCACCAGGCGGCGGAGTTTTGTCGAGGATGATATTATAGTCAAAAGATTCCTTCAAATTTTCAGGCTGAACGAATTTTATTTGCTTATCAAGACCGAGCGTTTTATCAGCAAATGCTTTCTGAAAAAAATATTCCCAGATAGGAAGTGCAGCGCGGCCGCCATAACCCAATCCGCTTTCAAGACGTATGAAACGGTCATCACATCCAATCCAAACACCAGCTAGTAACTGTGGCGTATAACCGAAAAACCATGCATCAGAGTTGTCGTTTGTAGTCCCTGTTTTAGCACCCATTTCTGCAACGCCTAATCTGCTTCGTAAGCCTGATGCTGTGCCAATATCAGCAGCGCCCTGCATCATGCGGCTCATGGTGTAGGCAGTTCCCTGGCTTATCACTTCTTTTCTTTGTGGCTCAAAGCGCTCAAGAACATTACCGTTCTTATCTTCTATGCGTGAAATATAATATGGTTTTGTATCGAAACCGCCGCCTGAAAACATGCTGTAGCCCCACATCATTTCAAACAAAGAAATTTCGCAGGTGCCCAATGCAATGGATGGATAAGGCTCAACTTTTGTCGGGATATTTATTTGTTTAATGAAATCTGCAAATCGCTGCGGTCCTACTTGCTTAATAATATATGCTGATGCGCAGTTTAGCGAGTAAGCAAGTGCACTTGCCATTGAAACCATCGCTCCATTTCCTTTGCACAGGCCTTTTGCAGGAACCATTCCTGAGCCTGGAAAATATTGTGCTGTGTTTTCTACTTGTGTTTGCGGGTTGAATCCTGCTTCTTCCATGGCAAGGCTATATAAGAATGGTTTTATAGAGGAACCGACTTGCCTTTTTGTATTGATATTTGCGTGATCGTATTTGTAAACTTTGAAATCGATGCCTCCGATCCATGCCTTCACAGCTCCGGTGATCGGATCCATTGCCATGAAAGCGGTTTCTAACATTTGCCTGTTGTACTTAATAGAATCAAGTGGTGTCATCACTGTATCTTTCTCACGCTTGCTGTTCCATGCAAACACTTTCATCTGCACAGGTTGATTGAAAGCTTTTTTTATATCTGCATCACTAAAACCATCATCTTTCATATTCTGCCAGCGATCACTTTTTTTCATATAACCTTCCAGCACATTTTTATGCTCAACCCATGCTGTTCCTTTTTTGATGCTGTTCTGTGAGCTTAATACTTTTTGAAGAACAGGCATGTGCTTTGCCACAGCTTCTTCTGCGTAAGTTTGCATGCGTGGATTGATAGTCGTGAAAATTCTCAGGCCATCTTCATATAAATTATATGGTTCGTTCGTGACAGGGTTTTTATGTTCTTTGCACCATTTCTTCAATTCATCTCTTATCACATCTCTGAAATAAGGAGCAAGGCCATTGTTCTCATCCATTTTTTTGTAATAGCTCATGTCAATTGGCTTTGCCTTATACTTCGCAGCCACGTCTGCCGATATGAAATTGTTTTTCAGCATCTGGTTGATAACTGTGTTGCGCCTGTCAAAAGCCCGCCTGTTATTTCTTCTTGGATTATATATATTATTTCCTTTGAGCATTCCGACCAAAATAGCAGCTTCATCAACGTCAAGCCTATCGGGTTCTTTCGAAAAAAAAGTTCTTGAAGCATTTCTGATCCCATATTGATTGTCCCCGAACGGCACCGTGTTGAGGTAAAGCGCAAGTATTTCCTGTTTGGTAAAATTTCTTTCAAGCTTTACGGCAATCACCCATTCTTTTAATTTTTCAAGCCCGCGAAGCCATTTGTTTTTTGATCCCTGGTCAAGCATATTTTTTGCAAGCTGCTGTGTGATGGTGCTGCCGCCGCCATCGTGGCCGAGTTTGCCAATTGCGCGGAGCACTGCCCAACCATCAATTCCTGAATGCTCGTAAAAGCGTTCATCTTCGGTCGCAACAAGCGCATCAATCACATTCTTCGAAATATCTTTATACTCCACATTGCTGCGGTTGCCGCGATCTGTGTAATATTTTCCCATGCTCGTGCCATCATCAGCATATACTTCCGATGCAAGCATGATGGATGGATTCTCAAGCTGCTTCAGCGAAGGCAGCTTGCCGAACATATCGAAATTGATCATCACGATAAAAATAATGAGCACTGTCAGGCAGAAGAAGAAAATGCCCCAGAAAATGCGGACGGCTTTTGACATATAAGGATGAATTAGATAAGCAAAGATTGCTATTAAAGATGATTAGCAAAAATCTTACCTGAAATTAATAAAAGATGTTGCGATGCAAAATCATCGGTTATTAAAGTTTTAATAATGTTTTTTAGGTTTGCCACAGACAGAGCCGCAGAAATAGAGTATAATTTTCTTTACTTTGTTTTGTTTGTTCGCTCAAAAGCTAATAACGAAATGCTGCAGCACTAACTAAAACTTTCCAGGATAAGAAGCATTCAAAAACCTTTTATAGGCCGGAATATCTTTGTTAATCTTCAACGCTTCGAGATTTTCAGTTGAGATGATAATGATGGAATATTTCGCAACAGGCAGCCACGGAACAACTTCTCTTGGTGCTGTTTTTTTTGCCTTATCTAGATAGGCAAGCGCTGCATCGGAGTTTTCAAAACCACTTATCACTACAAGTTTTGCTGTGTCATTCAAAGGCACTATGCTAATGTCGAAAGTTTTATTATAGAAATTTTCCTGGTTATATCTGTTGAATGCATTTTTTGTTTCGTTGACATACACAGGGTCTACTTTATCCATTAGTATAGCAACGGCCTGTGCCTTGTCCGGGTTATATATAAAACCTGTTTTCATGGCGACCATCAGCAATGAATCTCTTTTCATTTTTTGGAGCATAGCCATTTTCAGCGAATCATTTTTAGCAATCTGCAAAGCGTTTTTTATAGAATCCATCTCATGCTGCATCTTCACCATTTTCAACCTTGCTTTTTCCAGGCTGTCGCTCTTTGCTTTTTGGGCCGCCCTTGCAGAATCGCTGATGGCTTGCTGCACAATTTTATTCCCGGATGGTTTGTCTTCCGTTATAACAATTGAATCTTCTTTTGCTCTTTCGATCTGAAGCCTGGTGAGATAATCTTCTATCTGTTTGCGGCGGCTGAGCACATCTAAAAATGTTTTTGCCTTATTCGCCATCGGCGTTTTCGGATATTTTTGAATGATGTTGGTGAACTCAACTTTGGCAGCATTGTCCTGCTGAGCTCTCACCAGATATACAGCTTCTATATACAACAACTGTGGTGTCCAGTATTTGTCGCCATAAGAACTGTCTGCAGCTTTTTTGTCAGCCATCGCTTCTTCAAATCTTCCTTCAATAAATGAGTTGTAAATATCTTCATATCTTTTAGTTGCTTCTGCCTTTGGTGCTTCAGCAGCTTTTTTATATGCATCCGGATAAGCAGCAATATTTGTAAGCTTGCTGTTCGGATATTTTTCCATCATCATCTTCAATATCCGCTTCGCATTTTCTTCATCACCGAGTTTTTTGTAGCAATAATAAAGATTGAATAAAGCTTCTTCATTGAATTTTGTGTTTGGGAATTTTTTCAGCAACGAATCATAGAACCTGATGGCTTCGCGATAATCTGATAATCCTTCCTGAAAAGATTTTCCGATAATGAATAATGAATGTTCGATCGTGTCATTCGATTTCTTCATTGATTCCGGAGCTAAGGGAATATTGTTGAGAAGTGCATCAAAACTTATATCTTGTTGAGCTCCGTTAGCACCAGACTTGCCTGCTAAAGCCAGAGAATCTGCTGCTGATTTTTTACCAGTGTTAAGATTCCCTTGTGAGGATTTTGATGCAATCTGCCAGAAGTCTGAGTTCTGTCGGTTTCCCCATTTCGATTTGAAATCACTGAAGCCTTTTGATTTGAGCTGGATATTATAAAAATACCATTCAGTGCTGTTGCCGTTGCCGCCAAATATGCCTGAGTTCGTATTATTGTTGCCATTGACAGAGAAGTTGCCCGAAGCATATTGATCTTCATCTTTAAGCCCTTGCAATTTGCGCAAGCGCTTAGCTAATTTTTTTATGTAAGCATCTCTTTCTTCTTTTGTCATTGCTGCAATTTTCTGAAGGCTATCTTCTCTGTCAATCACATCAAGTGCAGCTATGATTTTGTCAAGTGTTTTTCTTTTCTCAATAAAATCCGCAGGATTTTCAAGAGCGAATTTGTCTGTCTCGTCAACGCTGTCATAATAATTTCTTGCATGCCTGTAATCCTTATCTCCGAAATATAAATCGCCTAATAACAGAAAGGCTCTGTTCTTTTGATTGTTTTCCGGCAATGCATACTTCAGCGATTTCATCAGCATAGAAATAGCGCCGGGCTTATTTTTTCTTTCCAGTTCAATTTGTGCAGCAGCATAATAAATAATGTCCCTGTAATTTTCAAACCTTGCTTTTTTTGCCATGCTCACTAATGCATCAATATTTTGCTGTATGAGTTTATCATCCGTCCCCTGATTTTGCCTGATGAAATTCATTCGCGCATACACTTCCATCACGGGGTCGTAGGTGTGCTCAAAAACTTTTTGATAATATTCCTGTGCTTTGTCATGTTTCTTTGATCTTTCAAACAGTTGAGCAATCAGGTATTCTCGTCTGGATTTGTCTTGTCTGTCATCAACTCCGGGTAAAGTTTTGATAAGATGTTGTGCAGCGCTGTCATAAATGTTTTGTGAGTAAAACCATAGAGCCTGCACTTCCTGCAAATCATTTTGCAATCGTTGTGGAAATTGCTGATCTTGTTTCAACACTTCGATAAGTCCGCCTGCTTCAGGAAGCTGATTATTCGCAATATAAGTTTTCACCTGCCAGATAAAAGATTCGTTGCGGCTTGGAGGAAGTGAAAAAGTTCTTTTGAGGATATTTCTTTTTTCGTTTGTTGCAACGATCATTGAATTGCCGCCTTCTTCGCTGTTGGCATTACTGCCAATCGGTTTGTCATAACCATCTTTTTCTTTGGGAGAAAATGCATAGTTCACAAACTGAAAAGTAATATGTGCCGAATCGAGCTGGTTGCGGAAATAAAATGCTTTTCCCATCAGCATATACAAATTATCGATCCAATCATTTCTCAAATCATGGTTTAAAATGCCGGCTGTGCTTTTATAAATGATAGAGTCAAGTTCTCGCCTGTCTTTTGAAGTAATATCGAGTGTATAAGGATAAAAACTAAGCAGCTTTTCATAATTATCTCTGTGCTGCGCTGTAGCTCTTGCAATGATTTCATTCAGCTTCACATTCGCATTGAAAAAATAATTGTAGTGAGTTACAGTGTTCTGAATAAAATGCCTTGGGAGCTTAAATTTTTTCTCGTCAGTTTTCTCGGCACCTAATTTAGAGTTCTCATATTTAGCCGGTTTTTTGATGTCCATGGTAGAATAGACCGGCTGCCCGAAACCTTCGAGGCAAACAAGGGAGAGCAACAGAAAAAATAAAAATGTGTTTCGGTTCACAATATCCGTTTCAATTTGCGGCGCAAACTAATGTCTTAATAACTGATTTTCAAGAATATTATTGCACTTCAAGTGGCTGTCAAATCAACTTGTTATCAACATTATTGCAATTATCCATTAATAAATTATCAACTATCAACTGTCCTCCTTCATTCTCAATTAATCGTACCTTTATTTCAGAAATTTTATTATGGCCAAATTCGATGTCAATTCCTCTCTGAAGCGCCTCCAGAACCGCTATCGCCTCGTTATCATGAACGATGACAGCTATGAAGAAGTGGTCACTTTTAAATTGTCGCGCCTCAGTGTTTATATATTTTTAAGCACGGTTTTTGTTCTGTTAACCGGGCTCACAGTGGCTTTGATCGTGTTCACTCCGCTGAAACTGTATATTCCCGGCTACGGCGATGTGAATAATACTAAGGAGCTCCGTGAACTAAAAGTGCGTACTGATTCGTTAGAGCAACAGGTGAAGTATAAAGACTTGTATTTGCTGAACATCAAAAATGTTTTGCAGGGCAACAAGCCGGTGTCTGTTGACACAACAGCGCTGAAGATTCCGAAACCCGAAAAAATTGATGACTAAAATCTGATACCAATGTTCAACGCAAAATCCAAATCCGAATCGCTGGGCGAAACTTCATCGCCGAGCGGAAGCGCAAGCCTTATTGGCGCAGGCACCACCCTCAAAGGCGACATTACCAGCAACGGCGACATTAGAATTGACGGAACGCTCGATGGCAACATCCACAGCACAGCTAAAGTTGTTATCGGCGCGAACGGAACTGTCAATGGCGACATCAATGGCCAGCAGGCTGATGTGATGGGCAAAGTTACCGGCAGCATTAAAGTGAAAGACTTGCTGCAACTGAAAGGCGGCAGCATGGTAACCGGCAATTTGCATGCATCTAAACTGCAGATTGAGCCGACAGCGAATTTCAATGGGGAGTGCCACATGACGCACAATGTTGCGAACATGCCGGCTTCTAAAATTGACAAAGATACTGTGAAGGCTGCTTCTTAATCGGTTTTTGTTTTCACGTGTTTTATGATTACATGGCTTTGCGTGAAGCTGTGAAGAGATTCTTTTTTAATAAGAAATAGAAAATCAGGAATAAGGAATTAGAAAGTTTGGGTGATTAATGTTGAAGTACTGTAATTATTTGCAACACATTTCTTACAGATGACGTAATTGCAGCATAATCTCCATTCTTCAAAATATCTTTAGTCATTAATTTGCTTCCCATTCCAACGCCGCAAACACCGGCTTTGAACCATGCTGTTATATTTTCTTTAGAAGTATCCACTCCGCCGGTTACCACAAAATCAATATTCGGGAATAAAGGTTTGATGGCTTCAACAAAAGAAGGTTTTAATAAATCGCCGGGAAAAAGTTTGATGAGATTGCATCCTGCTTTTTCTGCCTGATGGATTTCTGTCGGTGTCATACATCCGGGGATCCATAATATCTTTTGCATGTAAGCTACATCGCAAACGCTGCTGTCAAACACAGGGCTGATCAGCACGTCCGCTCCGGCATCAATAAATTTTGCAGCATGCTCCGGTGTTTTAATAGTGCCTGCGCAAAGCATCAGATCGTTCATGCTCTTATCTCTTTCTTTCACTAATGCATTAAAATTCTTTAAAGCATTTTCTCCACGATTAGTAAATTCAATTACCCGTGCTCCGCCCTCATACAAAGCTTTGACAACGGAAATGCATACCTGCAAATCATCGTGATAGAATAACGGCAGCAAGCCTTGTGCTTTTATTTTTTGTGAATTCTGTTGTTCGCTGTTCATGTCGTCAATGGTCAATGGTGAATAGTGAATAATATTAAGTGCAAAAATAGATAACTTGTTTCAGCATTCACTATTCACCATTGACTATTCACTAATCGATTTTCAAAAACTTCTGGATCTCTTCTAATGATTTTCCTTTTGTCTCGGGAAGGAATTTTATAACGAAAATCAAATGCAACAACATCATTGCGCTGTAAAAAACAAAAGAATAAAAGCCGCCGTCTTTGCTGCCTTCAACAATAATCGGGAATGTCCATGAAATAATGGCTGCCATGATCCAGTGCGTGAAGCTTCCGAGTGAACCGCCTTGTGAACGGACAGAGTTGGGAAAAATTTCTGAAATGAAAACCCAGATGACAGCTCCTTGTGAAAACCCAAAGAATGCGATAAATCCAATCAAATAAACAAGCACAAAACTGTTTGCATTATGCTCTCCACTGAATGCATTTGCAGTGAGCGCAAGAAAAACAATCATCCCAACGGAGCCGATAATTAATAAAGTCTTTCGCCCGAATCTGTCAATGAGCGACATGGCGAGCAAGGTGAATACTAAATTGGCTGCGCCGATATATACGGGTTGCAGATATGCATGTGCTTTATCAAAACCAGCCATTTCAAAAATGCGTGGTGCATAATATAAAATAGCATTAATGCCGGAAAGCTGATTGAACATAGCAAGCACCACAGAAAAGAAAATAGGTTTCTTGTATTTCCCGCTGAACAAACTTTCCTGAGCGCCATGTTTGGAAAGCTCATGTTCTTCACGGATTAATTTTGCAGCATTCGGTTCTCCGGTTCTTGCAAAAATTTCTTCAGCTTCATCATCTCTGTTGTTGAGCACCAGCCAGCGTGGGCTTTCAGGAATCGTGCGCAACAAAATCGCGAATAACCCTGCCGGCAACACCATTATACCAAGCATCCATCGCCATGAATTTTCTCCACCACTTGCAAAAAGGAAATTGGTTACATAAGCAATAAAAATCCCTGCAACAATATTAACCTGGAACGAGCCTGCAAGTCTGCCTCTCTGCTGAGCCGGAGAAATTTCAGATATATACATTGGTCCGACAACTGACGATGCGCCAACTGCGATCCCTCCGATGAAACGGAATGTTACAAATAAAATCCACACAGATGAAATAGTACATCCAATTGCAGATATCAGATACAAAACAGCGATTGCCATCAATGTTTTTTTTCTGCCGAATTTTTGTGCAGGAATGCCTGCGATAATCGAACCAATCACTGTCCCAATCAAGCTGGATGCAACTGTGAAACCTTGCCAGAAAGAACTGAGTTGCCATAATTGCTGGATGGTTTTTTCTGCGCCGGAAATAACTGCAGTTTCAAAACCAAAAAGAAAGCCGCCAAGTGCAGCAATCAGTGCAATTCGAGTTGGATAGGAAAGCATATCGTTTGTTTTTGATGATCAGAATTATTCCGGGATACAGGTGAGTGTTAGTCTTGTAAATATATATTCAACCTTTTATGCACAACACTCAAAACTAAAGATATGATTTACTGACTTTATTAATCCACAAGTTTTGCATATTAATCCTGTACTGCTAATAAAAATACCAACGACGAATTAGATGTTCCCCTTATATTTGTGCACTCAAAACTGTTAATCATGAACAACACATTCAAAGACACTTTGGCGAAGCACAGTTTGCTTCAGCACCCTTTTTATCTTGCATGGAATGAAGGCAAGCTTACCCGCGAACAACTTGCACTGTACGCAGGCGAATATGGTTCTTTCATAAAACTAATAAGCAAAGGCTGGCAGCAAGCGGGTGAACAGAAAATTGCAGAAGAGGAAATGGAGCATTACGAACTTTGGCAAAAATTTGCTGGTAGTTTAGGCACCCATTCTATTGCTGCAAATCTTCCTGCTGTAAAAAATCTGGTTGAGGAAACTAATAACCATTACTCAAATTATCCGGCTGCATTAGGAGCACTTTACGCATTTGAAGCGCAACAACCTGCTACTGCTTCTTCCAAATTAGAAGGTTTGAAAAAGCATTATAGCACTTGGAATGCTGATGAAACTTATTTTGAAATTCATGCAACCGATTTTGCTGAGCCTGCTTTGCTTGAAGAAAAAATCAATGCGTTGAATGAAAACGATAAGGCAATTGCCCATGAAGCATGTGCTTCCACAACAAAGGCATTGTGGGATGCATTGACAGGGATTATGGATGCACAAAAGAATTAAAGTACATCGGAATAAATTGATTAGCCCTCAAAATTTTTGAGGGCTTTATTTTAAAATAATAATTTTTTCAAATTAGTAAGAATAATTTCGAAGAGATGGTTTAACTTGTCGCTTGTTAGCAATTCTTCATTACTGACTAAATCAGCAGCCATCATGAGATACAATTTTATCAAAATTGTTTTTTTTAGCCTCATTTTTACAAATGTCATTCTGACAATTAAATTGCAGGCACAAAACCAGGTTCAGCTTTCTATCAGAGAAAATCCTTCGAATCTGACCATCAACAAATATATCTATGGTCATTTTTCAGAAGATTTGGGGAGGTGTATTTATGATGGATTTTGGGTCGATTCATCTATATCAGTCAAAAAACAAAACCGCATCAGGCTTGATGTGGTGGATGCACTGAAGAAAATAAAAATACCTGTGCTTCGCTGGCCAGGCGGATGTTTTGCAGACCAATACCATTGGCGCGATGGGATCGGACCGAGAAATGAAAGAAAGAAGACGGTGAACACTACCTGGGGAATGGTGACCGATGACAACACTTTTGGCACGCACGAATTTTTGGAATTATGCAATTTGTTAGGCTGCGAGCCATATATCGCAGGCAATGTAGGAACCGGAACTCCGCAGGAAATGGAGAACTGGCTTGAATATTTGAATTATAATGGAGAAAGTACGCTCACGGATTTGCGCAAGCAAAATGGAAGAGAAAAACCGTGGAATGTTTCATTCTGGGGAATCGGTAATGAAAGCTGGGGCTGTGGCGGAAGCATGACTCCTGAATATTATGCAAACGAATACAAACGCTATTCTGAATTTGCAAAAAGCTATCCAGGCGCTCCTTTAAAAATGATTGCAAGCGGCGCAAATTCCGATGATTATAACTGGACGGAAGTGATGATGAAAAATACAGGTCTCTGGAATGCGTGGGGGATTTCGATGCATTATTACACATTGGTCGGCGATTGGGATCACAAAGGATCGGCAACACAATTCACAGAAGAGCAATATTTCAAAGCGTTGAAAAGTTGTTTGCGCATTGAAGAATTGATTAACCGCCATTCAGCGATTATGGATGTGTATGATCCTGAAAAGAAAAAAGCATTGGTGGTTGATGAATGGGGAATCTGGACAGATGTTGAACCGGGAACAAAGTCTGCATTCTTATACCAACAGAATAGTTTGCGCGATGCACTAATTGCTGCAACTACTTTGAATATTTTTAATAATCATTGTGCAAGAGTGAAAATGGCAAATCTTGCTCAAACTGTGAATGTGCTTCAATCGCTGGTGCTCACTGATAAAGAAAAAATGTTGCTGACGCCTACTTATTATGTATTCGATATGTACAAAGTCCACCAGGATGCGACATGGCTGCCTGTTCAATTTTCAAGCCCGGATTATACTTTAGGAAATGAAAAAATTGCAAGTGTGAATGCATCAGCTTCACGAGATGCATCTGGTGCAGTTCATATTTCGCTGGTGAATCTAAACCCCGCAAAACCTGTTACTATCAAAGTTTCGTTACAGGGAATCAATTCCAAAAACATTTCAGCGCAGATTTTGACTTCACAAAAATTTACTGATGTGAACACTTTTGATAAGCCATATACTGTTCGCAACGCAGCATTTCTGGGAGCAAAAAAACAAGGAGATGATTTGGTGGTTGAGATGCCGGCGCAATCGTTGGTGGTAGTTGAGCTAAAGTAGATATGAAGTGATAAGGAGATAAGTGGTAAGTGTTGTTTTTATATTTGATATTATATTCGCCATATTTCAATAAAATGCTGTATGAAAAAAATAAATTTTGGTTTGATGATTTCGTTGTGTCTCGCAATAGCATCTTGCAATAATGAGCAAAGCAAAAAAGAAACAAAAGAAGAAATGAAAACAGGTATAACGAAGTCTGAATGGGGAACAACCGATGGCAAACAGGTTTATTTATTTACCCTCACCAATAAAAATGCTGCGCAGGTTAAGATTTCAAATTATGGTGGTACCATCACATCGTGGACAATGCCTGATAAAAAAGGCAATACCAGTAATGTTGTTCTTGGGTTCGACAGCCTGTCAGGTTATCTTGCAAAGCCGCCTTATTTCGGCGCGACTGTCGGCAGATATGGAAACAGGATTGCAAACGGCAAATTCAAAATTGATAATAATGAATATACGCTTGCAACAAACAATGGGAAAAATGCTTTGCATGGCGGATTAAAAGGTTTTGATAAAGTGGTTTGGGATGCAGATACATTAGTAGATTCTGTTGCTTCGCTCACTTTAAATTATACAAGCAAAGATGGTGAAGAAGGCTATCCGGGAAATTTAAAAGTAAGCGTGAAATTCAGCTTGTCTGATGATGACGAGGTTACAATTGAATACAATGCAGAAACAGATAAAGCCACTCCTGTAAATTTGACCAACCATAGTTATTTTAATTTGACGGGAGATGTCAAAAACACAATTCTTGATCACACTTTGATGATAGATGCGGATCATTACACTCCGGTTGACAGCACATTAATACCAACAGGAGAAATTGAACCTGTGAAAGGAACAGCATTTGATTTCACAAAACCTGAAAAAATTGGAGCAAGGATTGATCAGGTGAAAGGTGGTTATGATCATAATTTCGTGCTGAACAAAAAAGACAATTCATTACAACTTGTGGCTTCGTTGTCTGATTCAATCAGCGGAAGAAAAATGGAAGTGTACACGACTGAGCCGGGCATCCAATTTTATACAGGCAATTTTTTAAATGGCAGTATAAAAGCAAGTGATGGCAAACCAATTAATCAGCATGCTGCATTATGTCTGGAAACACAACATTTCCCTGATTCGCCTAATGAGCCATCTTTTCCATCAACCATATTAAAGCCGGGGGAAAAATATCATTCGATTACAAAATATAAAATCTCGGTGCAGTAAGAATTAGTAATTGATAATTAAAAATTATTAAAACTATATTGATATTCAATTTTTCCGAGCATTTCCTTTTGTTTATTAAAACAGGTTTCTTTTGTTCTTAATCCCTGCTCATTGTATTCATACAACCATTTTTGATAATTGTTGCTGCCCTCGGGAACAAAAAGCATCGAGCTTAATTTGTTGTTTTCAGTATATGTGAAAACATAGTCAGGCAAAAGACGCTTGGCTTTTTCATTGTAGCGGACGATATCAGTGAGCCTTTTATTATCGTCATAGTAATAATAAATAGTTGGAAGATTGAATCTGTTGCGTGTTGCATGTTCTTCTGCAATATTCCCTTTTTCATCTTTCACAAAACTGATGAAAGTGGTGTCTGTGTTATTTTTAATTTTTAACATGCTCAACGGTTTTCCATCTGATCCATATTTCCACAAATGTTGTTCGCTGTTTTTTATTTCTCCACTTGTTTCAGTAGAAGAATTCTTAATGGAAGAAATATTGCCGTAAGCATCATATAAATATTCTGTGGTGCTTTGATAATTCTTGCTCGTGTCAATTGTTTTTTGAAGCTGTCCGGTTGCCGTGTAAAACGAAATCAGAGAAGCTTCTCTTGAAAAGTCAGTTTTTGTATAAGTTGAAATTTGTGAATAATCTTTTGATACTGTCTGCCGGCATTCAAAACCTTCAGTTGGTAGGTTATTGCTCTCAAAACTTGAAATGATTACAGATTTTGTTTTGTTGTCTTTATACGTTTTCCATTTTTCATTTGCCTGCTGAGTTGCAATAATATCCTGATAATAAAACTGCGCAAAAGAATTGTTCGCAAGAAGGACTATAATAACAAATGCAAAAAGTGACTTCATTTTTGGTTTCGTTGGGTTGGCAAAAATAACCATGAAACATGAACGAAAAAATTGATGCTTTAATGTGTAGGTCATACATTAAGCAACAGGAAATATTTCAAAACCTTTGTTTTCCGAAGGAATATTCTTGATGTGAGAATAAATGTTATTTTGACTAATATTAATCTTGTTTAACGACATCTGAGCAATGAGAGAGTAAAACTCCTCAAACTGAATTTAATTTCGGCTATGTTCCTTATTTTTATTTAAAAATTTCCCTTGTCGCATTTAGAAGAAAGAAAAGAAAAAATTTGCCTGAATTGCAAAGCGAATTTGATCGGTCGCTATTGTCATGTATGCGGACAGGAGAATCTCGAACCCAAGGAAACAGTCTGGCACTTGGTCAATCATTTCTTTCAGGATGTGACCCATTTCGACGGCAAGTTTTTCAGCACCGTAAAATATCTGCTTACCAAGCCCGGTTTTCTTTCGCTTGAATATATGAACGGGCGACGTGCAAGTTATCTGAACCCGATACGCATGTATGTTTTTACCTCTGCCATTTTCTTCCTGATACTTTTCTCCACTCCCGGAACGGAAAATTTTATGAAGCTGAACGAGAATCCTGAACAAGCTAAAGAAAAAGCCGAAGGAGTTAAAGATTGGCAGCGCCAGATAACAAAAACACAATCACAAATAAAAACAGCCAGAGATCAAAAAGAAGATACAACTGAGCTTGTGGATGAATTGAAGGCGCTGAACGAAAAAATAACAGCAGCTAAAAAAATCTACGGAGATACTACTACTCGTAAGTTCGATAATAAAGATGTCGCTTTAATGATGCTCCGGTTTAACATGGATAGTTTGAGAAAAGGCATGCCTGATTCAATAACAAATAAATTGAGCGGCGCATTGGAAAAACACGATTCGCAAAAAAGAAACAAAGGAGATGTAGATGATATGTTTGGCGTTTCAGAAAAAAAATATCCAACACCTGTTTTTTACGACTCGGTACAAAACTCATTGCCATCGAATCAGAGAGATGGGTGGATGAAAAGGGTTTTTACAAAAAAAATCATTGAAATAAGAAACGAGATCAACAGAGATAAGAACAGTTATTTTGAGCATTTCAAAGAGAAATTCTTTCATTCATTCCCTAAAATATTATTTATTTCTCTTCCTTTTTTTGCGCTGATACTGAAGCTCGTTTATATACGGCGCAAACAATATTATTACACAAGTCATGGAATTTTTACGATACACCTTTATTGCGCCATATTTATCTTGTTGCTGGCAGCTCTTTTAATTAATCAACTGCAGGATCTGGCGCCATGGAAATGGCTTACTGTAATATTGACCATAATAAATGTTGGCGTGTGGCTCTACATGTTCATTTATCTATACAAAGCCATGCGCAAATTTTATGGGCAGAAACGATTTAAAACGTTCGTGAAATATGTTATCGTGAATTTGCTTGCGCTGATCATTAATGTTTTCCTGATGCTTTTATTCATACTCATCTCTGCAATTTCTATTTAAATAAAAAATTATGAGCTATACATCTTTTGAACGATTGGTGAACATCATGGATGACTTGCGCGAAAAATGTCCGTGGGACAGAAAGCAAACAATTCAGACATTAAGGACATTGACAATTGAAGAAATGTATGAATTGGCAGATGCGATTACTGATGAAGATTGGGATGGAATCAAAGAAGAGCTTGGTGATTTATTGTTGCATATTGTTTTTTATGCAAAGATTGGCAAAGAACAAAATCGGTTCACTTTAGATGAAGTGATTAATAAAATTTGCGATAAGCTGGTTGTTCGTCACCCTCATATTTATGGTGACGTCAAAGTGAATGATGATGAAGACGTAAAAAGGAATTGGGAAAAAATTAAATTAAAGGAAGGGAAAACATCAGTTTTGGGTGGAGTTCCTGTGTCACTTCCTGCTACAGTGAAATCAATCAGGCTGCAGGAAAAGGCAGCACAAGTCAAGTTTGAATGGGAGAAAAAAGAAGATGTCTGGGATAAAGTGGAAGAAGAGATAGGAGAATTGAAAGAAGCAGTTTCGACGAACGATAAAGATAAAATGGAAGAAGAATTTGGAGATTTGATTTTTTCTTTAATCAATTACGCACGATTTTTGCAGATTGATGCTGAGAATTCGCTGGAGCGCACCAACAGAAAATTCATTGAACGGTTCACACAAATGGAAAAGCAGGCACAATCGCAGGGAAAGCAGCTTACAGACATGAGCCTTCAGGAAATGGATGCCATCTGGGATTCCATTAAAAAGCAAAAACTGCAGGATTGAAGCCATTTTTTAAAAACTTTCTAAGACGAAACTCTTCCCTAATCATTGCTGCCACGTTGTTGCTCATTGCAGGCTATTTTACCGGCTATCTTTTGAAGAGCAATTTTTCAGATAGCTATTGGCGTAACTCAGTTCAAAGTTTTTTGCAAGAGCGGGAGAAAGATTTCATTGGCATCACAAAAAACCCACAACTGCTCACAAGCCTGGCAGAAGGACAGTATGGTTCTGAGCAATTATCATCTGAAATAGAAAAAAAATACACGCTTCTTTTATACAAAGTTGAAAATGGCAAAACAGTTTTAAAGTTCTGGAACAGTCAGCAATTGCTCCCGGCGGATAGTTTGCTTAAAAAACCAGATGGCAATTATTTCATTTCATTTCAAAACGGCCAATATGAATTTTTAAAGCGCAGTTTACCTGGTGATAATAATTCTCTTGCTGTTGCTTTGATCCCTGTTCGCAAACAATACTACATCTCGATTTCAGGCTTTAAGCCGGAATTTGAAAATTTTCCTTTAGTTGAAAGCAGGTTTCGAATTTCATTTCGCGCTACAGATTTCCCGGTGAAGAACAGCTTTGGCGAAACATTATTTTACCTTGAAAAAAAGGAAAGCCCGCACACCTATGACGGAAACTGGATTTCTCGATTGCTGATACTAATAAGCGTTTTGCTATTTCTTATTGTGATCCACAACATGGCGCACAGCATTTCAGAAAATTTCGGATCATTAAAAGGAATTGCATTCTTAATATTTGTCATATTGTTTCTCCGTTCGATCGTTTATCTCTCTCCTTCATTTTTTCATCTCCGACAGTTCGAGTTGTTTGATCCGACCATTTACAGTTCAAGTTTTTTATTGAATTCACTTGGTGACTTGCTCATCAATTCTCTACTAATGTGCTGGGTAATATTATTTATCAAGCAGGAAATAGGGGGCTATACATTTCCTGTATTCAGGAATATTTGGAAAAAATGGATTGTCGTTGTTTCAGTGCTTTTAATAATCCTTGGGGTCACTTTTATTTTCACAAATACAGTGCTCAGCCTTGTAGAGGACGCAAGGATATCTTTCAGTGTCACAAATTTTTTCAGTCTTACTACCTATAGCTTTATCGGATTTATTGTGCTTGCCACACTTGCATTGAGTTATTTTTTTATCACTCAAATATTATTGAATATTATCAGCCCTTTAATAGACGTGAACGGTGTGCTTGTTTATGTCATCCTTGCATTTCTCGGTCTTCTCTTGCTCACTTTCACTTTAAAAAACCCTGAGCTGGTTTCTGTAGATGTGATTATTTTGATATGGCTGATGATTTATGTTTGGCTAATGCAAAGAAAACTTTTTTCGAGCCTGAATCTTCGGTTAAATGTTTCTGAAGTCCTTTTCTGGCTCTTCATTTTCTCGGCATCAATTTCAACAATTATATTTTTTGAAAACAAAAAAATTGAGATTGAACAACGGAAACGAACTGCTCAAAGGCTTTCTGAGCAGGCAGATCCATCAAGTGTTAGGTTGATGAGCATTGCCCTGGCTTATCTGGACAATGAATTTTTTTACACAAATTTCAACAGGTTTAAATACGCAGAATCAAATTCTTATTTAAAAGACAGTCTGGTAAATAGTAGCTATAGCACTTATCGCAACAAGTATGACATGAAGATTTATACATACGATACTGCAGAAAAGCCTCTGTTCAATTCACAGCCAGCGTCGTTTGATACATTGAATACCATTTTTAACATTCAAGGGAAAACTACAAGTATCGATGGCCTTAGATATTATGAAAAATCTTTTGACAAGTTCACATATATCTATAAACGAACGGTGAGGAGCAATTTGAGCAAAACTGTCGGCTATGTTTTTATTTTATCAGATTTGAAGAGTGATAAAGGCGATCAGCTTAGCCCGGAATTATTTCAACAGAAAAGAGAATTTTTTCCTGAATATTCACCGGTTTATTCTTATGCAGTTTATAATAAAAGCGAATTGATTGGTTATGGAAATAGCTATCCGTTCCCATCTTTTCTGACTGAATCTCAAATCCCAAAACTTGATTTTGAGAGAAGAATAAATGGTTCTTACGATGAGTTGTGGCACCGGGTGAGTGATGATAGAATTGTTGTCGTTGCCAAAAAAGACAATTCGTTTCTTGAAGCCATTACATTGTTTGCATACATCTTCAGTGCGTTTATTATTTTGCTGGCAGTTGTAAGACTGGTTGCGCTGCTTATTTCAACCAGGCTGCAATTGAACAGGATAAAACCATTTCTGCAATCGAATATCCGCACTCAAATTCACACAACTATTATTTTTATCAGCATATTTTCATTTCTGGTGATAGGAACTGCCACGATTTTTTTCTTCATTAACAGATATGAGCGCGATAATCAAGCGAAACTAAGCGCAGCTATAAAAGTTGGCGTGAAGGAATTGCAGGATAATGTTCCTTCGCCAACTTTTAATGACAGCTTACAAAAATTTGAATTTGTATCGAAAGAGACCCTTGAGAATACCGTGAGCAACCTTTCCGAAATACATGGCATACCAATCAATCTTTACAATTTAGATGGAGATCTCGAAGCTTCTTCTAACCCGTTTGTGTATGACAAAGGGATATTGAGCAAAAAAATGGATCCTGTTGCTTATTATAATCTTCATCAAAAAAATGTAGTAGAGTTTTTTAACAAAGAACAAATGGCGAAGATTTCATATCTGAGCATCTATTGCCCGATTAGAAACGATAAAGGTAACGCCTATGCATATCTGAATATCCCATCGTTCACAACGCAGGATGAACTGAAACAGGAAATATCCAACTTCCTGGTAGCGATTATTAACCTGAATGCATTTATATTTTTGATAGCAGGAACGATCGCACTTTTCCTCACAAATCGTATCACTTCTTCATTCACGCTCATTTCGGAAAAAATGAGGCAGGTGAATTTGGGAAAGACAAATGAACAAATAGAATGGAAACGAGATGATGAAATTGGCGGGCTTGTGAAAGAATATAATAAAATGGTGAAGCAGTTGGAAGAAAGCGCCGCAGCATTGGGGAAAAGCGAGCGTGAAGGTGCATGGCGTGAAATGGCAAGGCAAGTTGCGCATGAAATAAAAAATCCGCTCACGCCTATGAAACTGAGCATTCAATATCTTCAAAAAGCAATTGATAATGACTCTGTAAATGTGAAAGAAATGACCGCAGGTGTTGCAAAAACTTTGGTTGAACAAATAGACCATCTTGCAAAAATCGCTGCTGATTTTTCTCAGTTTGCAAACATCGGAAACCCTAAGCTGGAAGTTTTTGATTTGCACGATATGCTTTATTCGCTCTCATCTTTATATGAAACAACAGAAAACATGCTTTTCAAATGGGTGCCGGTTCATCAAAAAATAATGTTGAATGCTGATAAAACTCAATTGAACCGACTCTTCACCAATCTTCTTCAAAATGCTGTGGAGGCTTGTGAGAACAGAGATAAAAAAGTAATAAGCATGAGCGAAGAGTTAAACGATGGACATATTATCGTGAAAATAGCAGACAATGGCGAGGGGATCCCTGCACAGACTCGCTCAAAAATTTTTATGCCAAATTTCACCACAAAATCTTCAGGCACTGGTCTTGGTCTTGCCATGAGTAAAACCATTGTTGAACAAGCCAAAGGAAAAATCTGGTTCTCTACACAGGAAAATGTAGGGACAACTTTTTTTGTGGAACTTCCGGTTGCAAATGAGAGTTAAGACACAAGGCACAAGGGTCGCTAATGAAGATTCTTGCTTCTTGGAACTTGCGCCTTGCTCCTTGTATCTTATTTTCTTCTTCTTTGCAAAAATTCTTCAAACTCTTTCAAATTGAAGCTGCTTAGGTTTTTTTCTTTTGTCAATCCGGCTTTTTGTGCGGCAAGCGTTCCATATCTCACATCTTTATAACCATCGATGGAGTGGGAGTCCGGGTCGATAGAAATGAGCACATTTTTTTTCAATGCCTGTTTAATGAAACGCCAATCAATATCAAGCCTGCGCGGATGAGCATTCAATTCAATCACTACATTATTGGCAGCGCATGCATCAATTATTTTTTCATGATTCACAGGATAACCCGGGCGGCTTAACAACAACCTTCCTGTCATGTGACCGAGAATAGTTGTGTGAGGATTTTCAATGGCTTTTAATAATCGCATCATTGCTTTGTCTTCACTCATTTTTAAATTTGAGTGAACGGAAGCAATGACCAAATCAAAAGTGGAAAGAATATTATCTGAGTAATCGAGATTGCCATCATTTAAAATATCGCACTCAATACTTTTGAAAATTTTGAATGGTGCAAGTTTCGCATTCAGTTCGTCAATATAATGATGCTGTTCTTTAATTCTTTCTTCTGTTAAACCATTTGCATAAAATGCGCTCTTGCTATGGTCGCTGATGACAAAATATTCATAACCTTTCTCAATGCATGCTTTCGCCATTTCTTCAATGGTATTCGAGCCGTCGCTCCAATTGCTGTGGCTGTGAATGATTGCTTTGATATCTTCCGGTTGAATGACTGTGGGTAATGCATGCGTTTTTGCTTCATCAATAATCTCTAAATCTTCTCTTTCAAAAGCTGGAATGAAATTGATTTTTACAGAGGAGAAAATATTTTCTTCGGATGAATATCCAGAAGACGAGTCCCAATTAGTTTTTTCTTTCCATGCGGATAGAAATTCAGGGCTGCAGCTTGTTTCGAATAATGAAGAATAAAACGATTTATCAGAAGAGAGATGAAATGCAATCCTGATGTTTTGCTGGCTTTTGAAAGTGATTTTATTATCAGTTAATTCTTCTTCCGAGAAATTTTCTTTCTCTAAAAAAGTTTTTAAGTCATTAACGCTCGCCGTAGTTATCCATTCTAACTGATTGATGATTTCTAATTGTCTCCTGAATTCTGCTGTCAATGCAAATTTTGCTGTCGGAAATTTTTCTTTCAGCTTTTTATCCATCTCATTTGCGAAGGTTTCAGTTTCTTCAAATAGATAACTTCCCTGATTCTTTAAATAGAATTCGATTGTTTCTTTAACACTTTTTTGCGTTTTCTCACCAAAGCCTTTATACAGCAATAACCGGTTTTCGTTGCATGCGTACAACAACTCACCAATCGATTCGATTTCCATTTCTTTCCAAATGGTTGCAATTTTTTTTGGGCCGATGCCTTTTATGTTCAGCATTTCGATAACACCGGGCGGTGTTTTTTCAATAATTTCTTTGAGCTGCGGCAGTTCATCTGTTTGTAAAATTGTGAGGATTTTTTTTCCGGTTGCATCGCCAATTCCCTTAATGGAAAAGATTTCGCTCTGCTCCATTTCTGATAATTGCTTTGGCAATTTTTCAATCGTGAATGCGGCGATGGAATATGTTTTTGTCTTGAAAGAATTCTCTCCGTGGATGTCCATCAATTTCGATAGAAGTGAGAACTGGTCTGCAATGTAGTAATTATCGACTGCCATAAGAATGAGTTTAATATTCGATACGCGATGAGAAAAATGAAATGCAATTTACCGTATTTATTCACCATTCACTATTGATCATTCACGACGACATTCATCAAAAACAAAAGTCCCAAGCTTATGCTCGGGACTTTGATATTTTCTGCTAAAGAAAAAAACTATTTCTTCTTTTTTGCAGCTTTCTTCTTAGGAGCTGCTTTCTTTTTTGGAGCTGCTTTTTTCTTAGCTGCTTTTTTAGCTGTTGCCATTTTTTTT
>DATGIX010000106.1:0-18063 GCA_035295505.1 Puia sp.
GTGATTTGATTTTTTAATTCATCCAGATTAAAACCGATAGCGAGTTTTGCAGCAATTTTTGCAATCGGATAGCCTGTTGCTTTCGATGCAAGGGCAGAAGAGCGACTTACACGAGGGTTGATTTCAATCGCAATTATTTCTTCTGTGTTTGGATTGAGCGCAAACTGAACATTGCAACCGCCGGCAAAATTGCCAAGGTCACGCATCATCATGATTGCTGTGTTGCGCATTAGTTGAAATGCAGTATCGCTTAATGTCATTGCAGGCGCAACTGTGATGGAATCGCCGGTGTGCACGCCCATCGGGTCAAAATTTTCAACCGTACAAATAATAACTACATTATTATTGGCATCGCGGAGCAATTCCAATTCAAATTCTTTCCAACCTAAAACAGCTTGCTCAACCAGCACTTCATGAATCGGTGATGCCTGTAATCCGCGGTTCAATGCTTCATCTAATTCGGAGATATCTTTTACAAAGCCGCCCCCGGTTCCGCCTAAAGTGAATGAAGGACGAATTACTAAAGGAAAACCTATTTGCTGAGCAAATTCTTTTCCTTCCAAAAATGAATTGGCAGTTTTTGCAGGTGCAACAGGCACGCCGAGCTCAATCATCCACTGGCGGAATTTTTCTCTGTCCTCAGCTTTATCAATTGCTTTTATATCTACACCAATTAATCTAACATTATATTTCTGCCAAACCCCGAGGTCTTCTGCTTCTTTGGCAAGATTGAGCGCAGTTTGTCCGCCCATTGTCGGCAACACTGCATCAATTTTATTTTCTTCCAGAATTTGCTCAATGCTCTCAACAGTCAACGGCAGCAAATACACTTTATCAGCCATCATCGGGTCGGTCATGATGGTGGCAGGATTGCTGTTAATCAAAATTACTTCAATGCCTTCTTCGTGAAGGCTGCGTGCTGCCTGTGTGCCCGAGTAATCAAACTCGCAAGCCTGACCTATAATTATTGGACCTGAACCGATGATGAGAACTGAACGGATAGAAGAATCTTTTGGCATCTTATTTTTTAGTTATTACTGAAAACACAAATTGCGCAAAAGTAAGGCAGCAGGATTAATTTTCGGGATTAAATTATAAAGATTCTGAAATGTAGCAGCAGCGTGGTTTTTGGATAGTTTTGCACTTGATAGTTGAGTGTTGATTATTGAATAGTTAAAAACACTCAACATTCAACACTCAATAATCAATGTTCAAGTTGTATAAAATAAAAAAGCCTCAGTCGCTAAACCAAGGCTCTTGATGTTGGAAGGTATATATGGATAATTAATTGCTATGGAACGCAGCCATCTCAACGTCATCTAATAACACACCACCTTTGCGGGCAATAGATTTCTTTTCAGCCATAAGCCGCTTGTTGTCATATTTGCTGCGCATTTTGAACACCCATTTTTGTTTGGCTTCTTCTCCTTTGAACAGCCCTATAGCACCCCCTATAGTAACCGCAAGGAATATTATTGCCTTGTTTCTTATCCCTTTCATAACCCACGGTTTAATGATAATTGAATGTGATTTATAGTAAGACAATTTTATAATGCCAAATGCTGTACCAATTTTTAAAAATGTGCATACTATTTTGTGGGTATGGAAAATTTCTTTTTTGAATGGTTCAAATAAATTACGGAAACGCCGACCTGCTTTTGGTTTGACGATGAAGCCATCGTTTTGGTTACGCAAAAAATAGCGAATGTTAATTTTTTGTTTCCAATTTTATATACGCATGCAAATTGATGCCGGATTTTTTTCTGGACATTTGTTCCCAAAAAATTGATGAAGAAATTTCTGTCCGCTTCTTTTTTTCTGTTCATTTCAATGCCTTTGTTCTGCCAGCTTTTTCCTGCCAAAAATTATCCGCAGCATTATTTCAGGGACCCATTAAATATACCTATCAGCCTTGCCGGTAATTTCGGAGAAATCCGACCGAACCATTATCACATGGGTTTGGATATAAGAACTGAAAAACGAACAGACCTTCCTGTGTTCGCAGCAGCAGACGGATATATCGCAAAAATAAAAGTGGAGCCGGCAGGTTTTGGTCAGGCGATTTATATCAATCATCCGAATGGCTACACCACTTTATATGCCCACCTGAATGATTTTTTTCCTGCACTATCAGAATATGTGAAACAGCAGCAATATAAAATGGAGTCGTGGAGAATTTTTATTGATATTCCGCCGAATATATTTCCTGTGAAGAAAGGCGATTTGATTGCATATAGTGGAAGCACCGGCGGTTCCGAAGCACCGCATGTGCATTTTGAAATCCGCGATAATAATGATGTGAATCTAAACCCAACTTTATTTGGATTGCCAATTGAAGATAATACAAGCCCTGTTATTCTTCGGCTT
Organism: Puia sp.; assembly: GCA_035295505.1. Lineage (GTDB taxonomy): Bacteria > Bacteroidota > Bacteroidia > Chitinophagales > Chitinophagaceae > Puia. The sequence goes on from DATGIX010000106.1 coordinate 2,368, forward strand.
GCAGTTTATGACGGAAACAAAAGCATTTATGAACAATCGCCGAAAATTATTGCGGTGAGAAAAGTGAAAGGAGTATTAACAATTCCCGGAGGAGTTATAACTACAAGATATTCTAAAATTCGGTTTGCTATTTCTGCTTTTGATACGGAATCGGGAACGCCAAACCATAACGGAATTTATCAGGCTATTTTATATGATAATGGAAAAGCTCAGATTGGTTTTGAAATGGATGGTATCAGTTATTCGTTCACGCGGAATGTGAATGCGCATATTGATTATAAAACAAAAGCCAATGGCGGCGCGACTCTTCAGCAGCTATTCCGATTGCCGGGTTATACAAACTCTATTTATTATTCTTTGAAAAACGACGGCGTGATTGATGTTGGAGATGGCTCATCTCATCAAATGAAAATTGATGTGAAAGACGGTTATGGTCACAATACAGTTTTAAATTTTTTAGTGAAATATAAAGTAGGCGCAACAAGCACCTGGCAAGCGCCCGGAAAAATGTTTTATCCGCAAATGCTCGATGGCGTTGAAAATCCTGAATGCGCATTTTATATTGGTGAAAAATGTTTGTATGATTCGGTTCATATTAATTATGCAACATCAAATGCTGTTTTGCCGACTGCAATTTCTTCCGTTCATTCAATTGGCGCAACATATATTCCTTTGCAGGATTCATTCTTGGTAAGAATAAAACCAACTGCAAATTTTGATGTCAATAAGAAAGATAAAATAGTAATGCAGCGATTTGCCGGTGCAAAAAAAGATGTAGAGAAAGTGCAATGGCAGGGTGGCTGGGCATCTGCACGATTCCGCGATTTTGGTAATTTTCAATTGTTGGTTGATGAAGAGCCGCCGCAAATTGTCCCGATTGGTTTTGTGAATGGAGCAAACATGAGCAAAGCAGCAAGAATTGTTTTTATTATAAAAGATAATTTCGACGCATTCAAAAATTTTCGTGCCGAGCTTGATGGAAAATGGCTTCGCTTCACAAACGATAAAGGCAAGTCATTTATTTATAAGTTTGATGAGCATTGCCCGCCGGGAAATCATGAACTGAAAATTTCTGTACAGGACGAGGCGGGGAATCTGGCAACACAGGTTTATAATTTTACAAGATGAGATTAATGTGCGAATTTGCGGATATGAAAATGTGCAGATGAAGTACAGGGTATTAAAGTTTTTGCATTCGCACATCCACAAATTGATTAACTCGCAAATTAAAATTCATGGTAACTCTCAAAGAAGGCGATAAAGCTCCGGCATTCACCAGCACCGACCAGGACGGAAAAAAAATATCATTATCAGATTTCAAAGGGAAAAAAGTGGTGCTGTATTTTTATCCCGAAGATGATACGGAAACCTGCACCATTCAGGCTTGCAACCTCCGTGATAATTATGCATTGCTAAAAAAAGAGGGATTTGTTGTTCTTGGTGTTAGCCCGAATGATGAAAGAAGCCATAAAAAGTTTGAAACGAAATTCAGCCTGCCGTTTACATTATTAGTTGACACTACTCATAAAATCATCGACAAATATGGCGTTTGGGATGAGAAGCAATTGTTTGGTAGAAAATATATGGGATTATTGCGCACCACATTTGTGATTGATGAAAAAGGAATCATCCGTAAAATCTTTCTCAAGCCAAGGTCGAAGCAACACGCAGAAGAGATTGTGAAGGCTTGGAAGGGATTAAGCCATTAGTTTAGAGTTATGAGTTCAAGTCGAGATTTAAGAATTCATTTCAACAATTCCACTTCCCCAAACTCAAAACTTCTTTCCATTACATCAGTTGTTATCAGATTGCCGTGACTGTTTACTTCTTTAATTGTTGTTTCAAAAACCTGTGCTCCTTTTTTCAATTTTACTTTTTCACCTTGCTTGTATAAATGACTGTTATATTCTGTAATTAACTTTTCACTATCACCAGCAATTAACTCATTATATATTTTATCAAGAAAAGCACAAAGCTGTTTTGCCATAGCAATCACGTCAAAATTTTTTCCAGTTGATAGTTTCAATGAAGTTGGATTTGGAAGATTTTTATCAAACTCAGTTTGGTTGATATTAATACCCATCCCAACAATTGCATGTTTCCAGCTTTCTCCTGAAATGATGTTCTCAATCAAAATACCACCTGCCTTTCTGTCACCGATATAGAGGTCATTGGGCCATTTGATAAAAATATTTTCAGGAAAATAATAATTTAACAAATCATAACATCCGAGAGCAATGCACGCACTCAGCAAAAACTGTTCGTTTATGGACAGTTTCTCAGGTTGCAAAACGATGCTCATCATAATATTTTCACTGGTATTTGTGATCCATTTTTTGCCTCGCTGACCTTTGCCCGCCGTTTGTTCATGCGCAAAGAACACATTTCCATGAAAGGCTTTTCCGTCATGCACCTTTGCCATGGCATAATTGTTGGAACTGTCAACCGACTGAAGCTCAGTGAAGATATTGCCTATTTCGGAGCCGGTTTTATCTTGAAGGATGGTAATGGGATGTGACAAAAGATTACTATTTTTGAGCCGTGCGAAAATACGATTTGCAGTTCATTGTTTGTTATGCATCAGCTCGGCAGGAAATAAAACATGGAATTCACAGGCACATAATAAATAATCTCAAACTTGCTTCACACAAGTAAAATATAATTCATCACAAAACGTCTTTATTATTGGAACAACTGTCTATGTTATCTACCCGCAAAAGACAGCGTGTAGCTCGGATAACCAAAAATTCAAAAATTTATAAGACAATCATCGAGGCAATCCAGGAAAAAAAAGGTGAGAATATCGTATCGCTCGATTTGCGAAAGATTCACGAAGCCGTAGCCGATTTTTTTATTATCTGCGAAGCAAAAAGCCATACGCAGATAAAAGCGATTGCTGATTACGTTGAAGAAGAAGTGAAAAAACATTGCGATGAAAACCCTTACAAACATGAAGGGAAACAAGCATTGCAATGGGTACTGATAGATTACGTGAATGTTGTTGTGCACGTGATGCTCCCCGAAAACAGAAAGTTTTATAAATTGGAGGAGATGTGGAGCGATGCAGCAGCAGAAGAATATAAAGATTAACAAGAATGAATTACCTGTTTAGCCATTCTTTTGAACTTTTTAGCTTCCATAAACATTATAATTAAATAGCATGAAGAAAACAGGAAACGAAAAATTAATATGCCACAAGACGATTTGAAACAAAACGATAAAAGCAATTTCCCGAGGTTCAGGCCGAAGAATAGCGACAATGACAACAATAATACCCCTCGAAAAGGGCCTAAATTCAATATCTATTGGGTTTGGGGGCTTATTGCCGTTGGGCTCTTAGCATTTCAATTTTGGGGAGGCTTGTCTGGTGCTGATGCCCGCAAGCTTGACTCAGACCAGGATTTTTGGGAGCAAATGTTATTGAAAGGCGATGTTGCGAAACTTGATTTGATTACAAACAAAAACGTAGTGAGAGTTTATATCAAAAAAGACAGTTTTGACAATAAATCTTTCTATAAAGACAAGCTCAGCAAAGGCTGGCCAAATAACATTGCAAAAACGGATGCTCCACAATTTGAATTCCCTGTAATCAAAATTGATGATTACGAAAAAAGGCTTAATGAGTTTTTTGATAAAAACCCTTCATTAAGGGTTCCACTCAACATCAAACAAGAAGGCGAATGGTTCCCTCAGGCACTGAATATTTTATTACCGATTTTGATTTTTGTGCTGCTCTGGATTTTAATCATGCGCAAAATGGGTGGACAAGCGGGAAGCGGTGGCCCGGGCGGTATCTTTAATATCGGGAAATCAAAAGCCACTTTATTTGATAAAGGCACAAAAGTGAACATCACTTTCAGTGATGTTGCAGGGCTCGATGAAGCGAAGGTGGAAGTAATGGAAATAGTTGACTTTTTGAAGAACCCTAAAAAATATACAGCTCTTGGTGGAAAGATTCCAAAAGGTGCGTTATTAGTCGGCCCTCCGGGGACCGGTAAGACTTTGCTTGCAAAAGCAATGGCTGGCGAAGCACAGGTTCCGTTCTTCTCCATGAGCGGTTCTGATTTCGTTGAGTTGTTTGTGGGTGTCGGTGCAAGTCGCGTTCGTGATTTGTTCAAGCAGGCTCGTGAAAAAGCACCATGCGTAATCTTTATTGATGAAATTGATGCAATTGGCCGCGCAAGAGGAAAGAATGCGATTATGAGCAACGATGAGCGTGAAAGCACATTGAATCAATTGCTCGTTGAAATGGATGGCTTTGGTGGTGATAGCGGCATTATTGTTCTTGCAGCAACAAACAGACCGGATGTGCTTGATACAGCCTTGCTTCGCCCAGGCCGTTTCGACAGACAAATTTCTATCGATAAACCAGATTTGAAAGGTCGTGAAGCAATCTTCAAAGTGCATTTGAAGCCGATTAAGATTTCAAGCAAATTAGATATTCATAAACTGGCGGAACAAACACCCGGTTTTGCAGGCGCTGATATCGCCAATGTTTGTAACGAAGCTGCTTTGATTGCAGCGAGAAAAGGGAAAGATAATGTGGAGATGGAAGATTTTCAGGACGCAGTTGATCGTGTGATTGGTGGTTTGGAGAAAAAGAATAAAATCATTTCTCCTGATGAAAAAAGAATCATTGCTTATCATGAAGCCGGTCACGCTATCTGCGGATGGTATCTTGAACATGCTTATCCATTATTAAAAGTAACGATCGTTCCAAGAGGCGTTGCTGCATTAGGCTATGCGCAATACACTCCGAAAGAACAATATTTGTATAACACCGACCAATTGTTCGACCAGATTTGTATGACGCTCGGTGGTCGTGCAAGCGAAGAATTGAATTTTGGAAAGATTTCTACCGGAGCGCAAAATGATTTGCAACAGGTAACCCGTATTGCATATTCAATGGTTACTGTTTATGGAATGAATGATAAAGTAGGAAACGTGAGTTTCTTTGACCCGCAACAAGAGAATTCATTTACAAAACCATATTCAGAAGAAACATCCAAAATAATTGACCAGGAAGTGCGCAAACTGATTGATGATGCTTTCGTGCGGACAAAACAATTGCTCACAGAAAAAGGCAAGGAAGTTAAAATACTGGCTGAGGCTCTGCTCACCAGAGAGGTGCTTTTCCAGAGCGATGTGGAAGCATTGATTGGCAAACGCCCTTACGAAGAAAAAAGAGCGCTGGATGTTACAGAGCATGATGAACACCATAACAACTCAAATGGCGAGAACGGGTCAGCTACAGGAAAAACAGCGAGCCCTTCTGCGCAGGAAGAAGTGAAATCATAAATGAAAGTATCAGCAGCAAAAGAAAATATTCTCAAAAAAATAAGGCAGGCGTTGAGTCATTCAACGCCTATTCCTTTTCCGCAAAGTGAAGGAAATAATTCTGTGTTCGAGCCATCAAAACAGGAATTGGAAGTTGAGTTTGCAGAAAAATTTACTAAGCTTCAAGGGAAATTTGTTTTTTGTGCTGATGAAAACGAACTGCTTTCACAAATCACTTCTTTAATAGCTGTTAATAAATGGACTGATATTTTTTGCAAAGAAGATAAACTGAAACAAATCTTCTTTGAAAAATTTGCACCGATTATTTCAGAAAGAGAACTGAGCAATTGCCATGCATCTGTCACTACCTGTGAAGCATTGATTGCAAGAACAGGAAGCATTGTAATGAGTGCAGCCCAACAAAGCGGAAGAACAGTAAGCGTGTATGCGCCGATTCATATTTGCATTGCTTACTCCAATCAATTGGTGTATGATATCAAAGATGGCTTGCAAAAAATAAAAGAAAAATATTCCAATAACATTCCTTCTCTCATCACATTTGCAACCGGCCCAAGCCGCACTGCTGATATCGAAAAAACTTTAGTGGTTGGTGTTCACGGGCCGAAAGAGGTTTATGTTTTTTTGGTAGACCAACAATCTTAATTAGCAGATTTTTTTATTTACTATTTTTACCTGATGCAAATCCCTTCAGGCAAAAAAATTTATTTTCTTTCCGACTTTCATCTCGGTGCGCCTGACCGTTCCATCAGTCTTGACAGGGAAAAGCGCATCGTTAAATTTTTGGATGAAATAAAAAGTAATGCAGCAGAAATTTTTGTGGTAGGTGATTTGTTTGATTTCTGGTATGAATACAGAAAAGTGGTTCCTAAAGGATATACAAGAATTTTAGGCAAGCTGGCAGAGCTCACCGACAGCGGAATACCCATTCATTTTTTTGTAGGCAATCATGATATGTGGATGAAAGGATATTTCGAAGAAGAGCTGAATATTCCCGTGTATCACGAACCAAAAACTTTCGAACGAAATAATAAAAAGTTTTACATCGGTCATGGCGACGGATTAGGTCCAGGTGACCACGGATACAAATTCATCAAAAAAATTTTCAGGAATAAATTTTGTCAATGGCTGTTCGGAATTCTTCCGCCCGCAGTTGGAGTCGGTCTTGCTGATTATCTCAGCAAAAGAAGCCGCGCTGTTACCGGATTAATCGATGAACAATTTCTAGGAGAAGAAAAAGAATGGCTGATTATTTACAGCAAAGAAGTTTTGCAAAAACAATATTTCGATTATTTTATTTTTGGTCATCGTCATTTACCGATTGATTTTTCCCTGAATAATAATAGCCGTTATATTAATTTAGGCGACTGGATTCGTTATTATACCTATGCAGCGTTTGATGGAGAAAATCTGATACTAAAATCAAGAGAAACTGAATTAGAAAATAAGATTATCAGAAAATAATGCGCTTCATATTCATCATATCATTTTTTCTTTTGAGCATTAGCATGGCTAAAGCGCAAAGTGATACATCTTTTTATTTAAGCAAAACGATTGATGGCGACATCAATGATTTTACAGTTGATAATACCGGCAATATTTACTTGCTTATAAAAAATAATCAGCTTAAGAAATTAAGCTCAAACGGTGATTCCATCGGTGTTTACAATGCAGTGAGCACCTATGGAGATATTTATTATATGGATGTCAGCAATCCGCTGAAAGTTTTATTGTACTATAAAGATTTTGCAACGATTGTTGAAGTGGACAGGTTATTGAATACCTTGAACATAGTTGATTTAAGGAAGCTGAATATTTTGCAGGCAAAAGCAGTTGGTCTTGCTTATGATAATAATATCTGGGTGTATGATGAGCTGGATGCAAAACTAAAACGTATTGGTGATGACGGCACATTAATTGACCAGACAACAGATTTTCGTCAATTGTTTGATTCGGTTCCTGACCCTTCTGTAATCATCGACCAGAGTGGGTTTGTGTATTTATATGACAGCACCAAAGGCGTTTATGCTTTTGACCATTATGGGAGCCTGAAAAGCAAAGTATCATTATTAGGCTGGCGCGATTTTAATGTGATTGACAAAAGCCTGATTGGAAGAAAGGACGATGTTTTTTATAAATATCAATTGGGCAAACTCGACATTCAGCAACAACCTTTACCACCCGAATATTTGAATGCTACAAAAATTATCATCACTCCGATTGCTGTGTATGTGCTGAAGAAAAATAAGCTGCAGGTTTATTCTCATCGATAAGGCTGCGTTTCATTTCATTTACAATAAATTTGCGCCATGCACGATTTTTGGAATCAGATATTTTTCAGCAATCCGATAAAAAAATATGTTGGCGTTGTCATTACTATTTTGCTGGTGCTGATTTTTAAGCGCCTTTTGTCGCGTTATGTCGCTGGGTTATTATATCGCCTGGTGAAAAAAATTTCTTCAGGTCTTGATAAAATTTCTTTTGTCAATTTAGTTGCGCCGCCTATTTCCATTTTTCTTCTTGTATTCATTGCATTCGCTGCCATTGATAAACTTCATTTTCCTGCAGAAATTGATTTTGAAATTTTTGAAGTGCCCGCAAAAACGATTGTACACAGCATTGCAGTAGCTTTTATCATAATTGGGTTCATCTGGTTGTTATTGCGCATCATTGATTTCATATCTATGATACTTGCCCGCAAAGCAAGCGAGACAGGTGATTTAAAAGATAATCAGCTTATTACTTTTTTACGTGATTTCTTAAAAGCGATCATTGCTATCGTAGGTATTTTAATGATGCTTGCTTTTGCATTTAATATAGAAGTTGGCAAGCTTACCGCAGGTTTAGGTCTCGCAGGTGCAGCGCTTGCGCTGGCTGCAAAAGAAAGTGTAGAGAATTTGATTGCTTCATTTATTATTTTCTTTGATAAACCTTTCACTGCAGGCGATGTAGTGAAAGTGCAGGGCTTCACAGGTAATATTGAAAAAATTGGATTGCGCAGCACACGCATTCGCACGGATGTGAAAACGTATGTCACCGTTCCTAATAAGCAAATGGTTGACAGCATCGTTGACAATCTAACACTCCGCACTCAGAGAAAAGCTGAGATAAGATTGCAGCTGGGATTATCTGTCTCTCCTGACACAATGAAACAATTTGTGGACGGAATAAAATTGATTTTGAAAAAAGATGTGATTACAAGCCCGTCTGTTTTTCTGAATGATATTGCTTCTAATGCTTTTTTCGTGAATGTAGATTATTTCACATCACCCATTCCTTTAGATGATTTTAATAACCTGAAGCAACAAGTGAATATTGAAATCATGCAACTGATGCAGAAGCTAAATATTCAAATTGCAGGCGCAAGTACTGATGTGCATGTGATTACAAAAACGAGTTAGAATATTTTGCTAAAAAGAAAGATGCTTAAAACTACGAGTGCAGAGAATCTTTTCACTATTCACCATTGACCATTCACCTCTTCACAGATTCGCCTTCATCTCCAGCAAGAAACCTTTTATCTGCTGAAGTTTTTGAATCGCCATAAATTTTTCTTCCGTCTTTTTATTCTTCTTCAAAAAATCTTTGGCTCCTTCAATGGTGTATTTGCGCTGGCGCAGCAAATTATAAATCAGGTGAAGGTTTTTTATATCAATCGGGCGAAAATGCCTGTCACCTTTTCTGTTTTTGCGCGGTTGGATAATATCAAATTCATTTTCCCAATATCTCAATAATGAATGGTTCACACGGAACATTTCAGCCACTTCACCAATACTGTAATATTGTTTTTTGAAAAGCTCTTCGTCTTCAGGAATCTCGATTAAATCTGCTTCAGCTTCAGTTTGCTTGATGGATTTTCTTCCCCGTGTAGATTTTATTTTATTTTTCTTTGCTTCTGCTTCTTTCACAATAGCCAGCACTTCTTCTTTCACTTCCTTAGCAGGCTCCGGAACTTGCTGCTTCAGTGCTTTCACACGAAAGCCCACATTCACTGCGGGTTCTTCATTCACGACTGCTGTAGCCAAGGGCTGTTGCTGAATCGCATCAGCAGCAAAATCAAAAGCTATTTGAGGTAATGTTTTCATGATTATTGGTATTTGCAAAAAGCATTCCGTTTAGTAAAGATACGATTGTTAAAATGTGGATAATTACAATAAAAACGAGTGTGGAAAAATTTGCGTAAAACCACTCGATTAAGAATCAAGTAGCACTAAGAGGTCAAGGTACAAGCCCTATGGGTAACTTTCATCATTAAAAAGAAAGAAATTTATCAAGGCTTGTACCTTGTTCCTTCCTTCTTGTTGTCCCTTGCATCTTCTTTCTTGTGCCTTCCTAATCAAAACTCTGATTGCTCGATTGCGCCAGTTTCAGCAACCTGTCATATTGCTCTGGTGTAATATCATTATAAAAATAATAAACCGGGTCAACAGGGTCGCCATTGCGGTGCACTTCATAATGACAATGAGGTCCCGTGCTTTTTCCCGTGCTGCCGACATAACCGATAACTTCACCGCGTTTCACTTTTTGTCCCGGTTTCACTTTCACCTTGAACATGTGACCGAACAACGTCGAGTACCCATATCCGTTATTAATCACCACATGATTGCCGTAACCATTGCCTGTGTTGCCGGCAGTCTCCACAGTTCCGTTTGCTGTTGCATAAATCGGTGTTCCCTGCGGCGCAGCAAAATCAAGCCCGGCGTGGAATTTCGTGGTTTTATAAACCGGGTCAATGCGATATCCAAAGCCCGATGCAATTCGGCTCAAATCTTTATTGCTCACCGGTTGAATTGCCGGCGTGCACGAAAGCAGTTGCTCTTTGTTTTTGATGAAGCCTTCAATTTCGTTGTAGGATTTATTCTGCGAAGCCATTCTAGCGTCGAGATTATTCAGCGTGTTCGCAATAGAAACAGATAAATTTTCCTGGTCCATTCCCTGCACCAACTGAATTTCTTTTAGCTGCTCAAGTGCCTTCGCACGAGCGCTGTCAGGAATCGGGCTTGCTTCAAAAATTTCGCGGTACACATGGTTGTCGCGTTTTTCCAGCTCGCCCATTTGCTCCTGCAATTTTTTTATTTTATCATCCAGCACATAATAATTATCATGCAAGGCTTCATTTCGCTGTGCCAGCCTTTTTTCATTTGCCGAGGGAAAATATTTGTAAGCGATAGAAACAATAATCAGCGCAGTCACGAAAGCAGCCGACAAAAAACCCAGCACACGCAATAGTTTGATGCGGAGCGGCGTCTCCAGTTTTTCGTAGCGGAGCGTATTGGTATTATAAAAATATTTTATCTTCTTCATTGCAGAAGCAGGCAATCTTAAGGCTTAATAGCAATGTTCGACAACCTGATTTGTACGTACATTTGCAGCGCTTTTTCAAAGTTCAGAATAGTGCAACTATTGAACTCTGTTAAGCAAACAAAAACGCACTAAGAAGCAAATATAATCCATAGAGTTGAATGATATGCCGCAGATTCGCAGATTAGTGCCGGATTAAAATGACGATATCAATGAAAGATAATCTGCGAATCTGCGGCTAACAATTCGCCGTGGTTGGTGTCCTCGGCAACCGAAATAAAAAATATCTGTGATAATCCGTGTAATCTGTGGCTAACAAAAAATATGATGATGACAAGCTCCGACATACGAAAAAAGTTTTTAGAATTCTTTCAATCGAAAGGGCACACCATCGTGCCTTCTGCACCCATCGTGATTAAGAACGACCCGACATTATTGTTCACCAATGCGGGCATGAACCAGTTCAAAGATTATTTCCTCGGCAATAAAAAAGCTCCATATCCACGTGCGGCAGACACGCAAAAATGTTTGCGCGTGAGCGGCAAGCACAACGATTTGGAGGAAGTAGGTGTTGACACTTATCACCATACGATGTTTGAAATGCTTGGTAACTGGAGCTTTGGCGATTATTTTAAAAAAGAAGCTATTGCTTGGAGCTGGGAATTATTGACAGAAGTTTACAAGCTGGATAAAAATCGGTTATACGTCACCGTTTTTGAAGGCGATGAAAAAGAAGGATTACCAAAAGATGAAGAAGCATACAACGAATGGAAAAAATGGATTGCCGAAGACCGGATTCTGATGGGCAATAAAAAAGATAATTTCTGGGAGATGGGCGACACCGGTCCCTGCGGCCCATGCACTGAAATTCATTACGACACAAGACCTGAAGCAAATAATAACGGGCATGATTTGGTGAATAACGATGACACTGGCATGGTGATGGAAATTTGGAACAATGTGTTCATCCAATTCAACAGATTAAAAGACGGAAGTCTCGAACCATTGCCTGCAAAACATGTAGATACAGGAATGGGTTTGGAAAGATTGGTGAGAGTAATGCAGGGAAAACAAAGTAATTACGATACAGATATTTTTACCGGAACAATTGCCGAAGTAGAAAAAATCACCGGGAAAAAATACACAAATACGGACAGCAAACAGGATGTTGCATTTCGTGTTCTCGCTGACCATATCCGTGCTATTTCATTTTGTATTGCAGATGGTCAACTGCCTTCAAATACTGGCGCAGGCTATGTTATACGCCGCATACTTCGCCGCGCAGTTCGTTATTATTATTCTTATCTGGATTATAAGCAGCCATTATTATTTCAGTTAGTTCCATTATTATCAAAACAATTCGAAAATGTTTTTCCTGAGTTAAATCAACAAAAGGATTTTGTTGGGAAAGTTGTGAAAGAAGAAGAAGAAAGTTTTTTAAGAACTCTCGGCAATGGAATAGCAATGTTTAATGAATATATTTTACATCGAAATAAAATAGGATTAAACTCATCTCAGGAGTACAATACTTTATTTGGAGATACTGTATATTATATTAACGATAATCCTCAGCTCGGAATTGATAGAGGAAAAACAATGCAGAACATAATTCCTTATGAGATTCGTGGAAAAGTTGCATTTACTCTTTATGATACTTTTGGTTTCCCTCTTGATTTAATTGATTTAATGGCAAAGGAAATAGGGTGGAAAGTTGACATTAGCGGATTCAATAATGAATTACAAAAACAAAAAACCCGCTCTCGTGCTGCAACTGCAACCGATACTGAAGACTGGATTATGCTCGATGAAAATGCGCAGACAAAATTTGTCGGCTATGATTCTTTGGAAGCTGCAGCAAAAGTCATCAAATACAGAAAAGTAAAAACAAAAGAAAAAGAATTCTACCATATTGTTTTAGATGTTACTCCTTTTTATGCTGAAAGCGGTGGTCAGGTCGGTGATACCGGAAAATTGATAATTGATAATGAGGAGGTGAGAATTGTCGACACTAAAAAAGAAAATGATTTAATCATTCATCTGGCAGAATCGCTGCCTGAGCAAATCGAAGGGAGTGTAATCGCCAAAGTAGATTCGCAAAAACGCAAGTCAACCGCCATTCATCACTCTGCGACACATTTATTGCATGCTGCGTTAAGGCAAGTGCTCGGAACGCATGTTGCACAAAAAGGTTCATTAGTAAACGATGAATATTTGCGTTTCGATTTTTCTCATTTTGCAAAAGTCACAGATGAAGAAATTGCAAAAATTGAAGCGTTGGTGAATGAAAAAATCAGAGAAAATATTCCTGTTGTTATTAAGCAAATGCCAAAAGAAGAAGCGCTGAAACTTGGTGCCATGGCTTTGTTCGGCGAAAAATATGGAGATGTTGTTCGTGTCGTTATCATCGACCTGAATTATTCAGTGGAGCTTTGCGGAGGTACGCATGTCGGTGCAACAGGTGAACTTGGTTTCTTTAAAATTGAACATGAAACTGCTGTTGCAGCAGGCGTTCGCAGAATCGAAGCAGTAAGCGGAAAACCTGCCGAAGATTTTATTAGCGAAAAATTAGCTCAGATTAGAGCCATTGGCGAAAAACTGAAGAATCCAAAAGACATCAACAAATCAATTGATAATTTATTAATTGAGAATGGAGAATTAAAGAAGCATATCGAGCATCTTGAGGCAAGACAATTGGTAATAATAAGAAATGAACTGCTGCAAAAAGATGAAATCATTAATCAGATTAATTTCATCGGCAGTCTGGTTGAAGTCTCGGATTCAGATGCTTTGAAAAAACTTTGCTTTGACTTGAAAAATCATTTGAGAGATTTTGTGGTGGTGCTTTGTGCAAACATCGGCGGCAAGCCATTTGTAGCAGTCAGCATTGCAGATAATGTGGTTGCTGCAAAAAACCTCGATGCCAACAAAATCATTAAAGAACATATCGCACCCATCATCAAAGGCGGCGGCGGCGGACAAAAAACATTAGCAACAGCCGGCGGGCAAGATGCAAGTAATCTCTCCTCAGTTATCGAAAAAGTAAAATCGTTATTGTAGTAAGAAAAATCGGGATGACCGTAAGTCCGAAAGATTTTTCAAAATATTTGCAGTTTCTTCCGGACTTTCAGACTTCCTATCTTCCCGACTTAATTTAACATTTCCGAAATTTTTCGTATTTCAGAAAAACTCCTATATTTGATATACGAAACTTAACGTAGATTTTTTATTCACTCAAAAAATGTAATAATGAAACAATATTTATTAAAGGCTTCCGGTATTGCCATGCTTGCGCTCATGCTTCATTCAAAAACGATTGCTCAGGATACGCCTCCTCCACCGCCACCAGCAATTGTAACAACACCCGGAGAAGTTCATGACGATGCGGATAATCGTGAAGAAATCATTATCAGGAAGAAAAATAATAAAGACATTAAAATAACTGTCGAAGTGAAAGAAGGAAAAGTGTTCATCAATGGAAAGCCTGCCGATGAATACAATGATGATAATGTGAGCATTCGTAAAATGATGCTTCGTGATGGGGATGGTGATGTATTAGCATTTGCATCTCCGGATATTCATTTTTCTCCATTTCGTGGAGGCACGAGTTATAAAGTAGATGGCAACTTCATGAAGAAAGCGAATGTTGCTTTTTTGGGTGTGACCTCAAATGACGCAGATGATGATGCGGGCGCAAAAATCACAGGCATCACAGAAGGAAGCGCAGCTGAAAAAGCCCAATTGAGAAAAGGCGATATCATTACAAAAATCAATGATATCAAAGTGGAAGGTTCAGAAAGCCTTACTGACGCAATCCATACATTCAAACCGGAAGAGAAAGTAACAGTAACTTTTAAACGCGAAGGCAAAGAGCAAAAAGTGACAGCCACACTAGGAAAAAACAAAGGATATAATATGACAGGGTCTTATAATTTCTCCATGCCTGATATGCAAAAAATGAAAGAGCTTTCCAATATGGATAGATTGTATGCGCCTCGGGCCTATTCTTATTCATACAACGGCGGAAGACCTAAATTAGGAATCAAGGCACAAGACACAGAAGATGGCAAAGGCGTCAAAGTGTTGGATGTGGATGATGAATCTCCCGCAGAAAAAGCAGGCGTAAAAGAAGGTGATGTCATCACTCAGTTTGATGGAAAGCCAGTGAACAGTGCGGAATCATTGGCAAATCTTGCCCGCGAGAACAAAGACAAATATTCTTATAAGCTCAATCTTACCCGCGATGGCAAATCGCAGGAAGTGGAAGTGAAAATCCCTAAGAAATTAAAAACTGCAGATCTATAATTCTTTTTCACGCCACGGGCGCAAAGAAGGCAACGATAGCAAAGAATTTAATATTTTAATCAAGCCGCTTCAGAGCGGCTTTTTTATTTTAGCTATAGCAGCGTATATAAATGAAAGATTAAAATCTAAGCTTTGTGCCCGTTGCGTGAAACAAAACCTGCCATTCGTCATACTGCTGACAGAAAATAAGCTTGAATGAAGTAAATTTGCCGTTTGTGAAGCAGAGCTGAATAAAATATCTGCAGTACAAGAGTGCGACCCCGCAATGAATGCGGGGCAGGCTGCACGATGGTGAATAGTGTTCTGCTGCCGGTCAACAAAAATAAAATGCCGATTAATTACGACTCATACGAAATAGTGATAGGATTGGAAGTTCATGCGCAATTGCTCACGGAAACAAAATTGTTTTGTGGTGATAGCGCTGCTTTTGGTGCTGAGCCGAATACGCATGTGAGCCCGATAACGCTCGGTCATCCGGGGACTTTGCCAAAGCTGAATAAAAAAGCGGTTGAGTATGCAGTGAAAATGGGCATTGCATGTCATTGTGAAATTGAGCGGCACAATTATTTTGCCCGAAAAAATTATTTCTATCCGGATCTGCCGAAAGGCTATCAGATTTCGCAGCACACTACGCCTGTTTGTATTGGAGGATTTGTGAAAATAAAAACAGTCGATGGCGAAAGAAATATTGCGCTCAACAGAATTCATTTGGAAGAAGACGCCGGAAAAAGTTTGCACGATGTAGATGATAATAATACTTGTGTTGATTATAATCGTGCTGGTGTTCCGCTGATAGAA
>DATGIX010000107.1:0-4133 GCA_035295505.1 Puia sp.
TTTCTATGAATTGTTTTTCATATTTTTCAAATGCAGAACCAAACTTGCCAGGCAATTCAATTTTTGTTGAAGTTAAATTATCAGTTGCATACTTTCTTGCTAATGTATCAAAAATTAAAAATGTACTTCTGTCATTAATCAATGAACCTATAACAACAAAAAACCTAGCAATCATTGTATCATTAGAAAGTTTATTTGCTTCCCCAATAAAATCGTTTCTAATTGAATAGTCCCTTCTATTGACAAGTGCAATTGTAAGCCCAGCCGCAAATCCTTTAAAATGATAGGCTGAATCAAGTTTAGCATCAATATTAAAATTCAAAGTGCGCCAGAACCGATACCGCATGTATTGATTATAATGTTTTAGAGTTGAGTCTCCTCTTAACATAATTGCATAGGGATTGGAAGTGAATTTTAATTCCTTATTCGGCCCTGTCAAATTATTTATCGACAGTTGATAAAAGCTAGAAAGCACATCTTTATAATTTCCACTTGCCAATGAATCTGCGGTGAATATCGGCACAGTGGCGGTTGAATTTGTATTTTGTCCATGGCCTTCAAAAAAGAGAATGTTGGTGAATACAATTAATAAATATAAACGAATTCGCGATTTCATATAAATGCTGTTGGAATGTTAACTATTGATAGTAAATAAGCGATTTGTTCGACCGCTAAGATTTATTGGCGTAGCTGGTGATGTATCTCTGTCAATCGTTATATCAACGTCCCCTGCAGCAACAATATTCATAACGATATTATCTCCAGCAAATACATTATTAAAAGTTTGGGTGCCTCCGCTTGAATCGAAATCCAGAGTGTCAGAAGTTCCATCTTGCCGATTCAAAACTGCTTTTAAAGACCCAACACCATTATTGAATCCAACGGTGATGACAGCTGTGGCAATTGCAGCATCTCCTGTTAATTGTCTTTTCCCTTTACGAATCTGTTTTTTTGCAAAATATTTCCTGATTTCTTTTTCCCAATCTTCTGATTTCGATTTTGCTGTTTCAAATATTTCCTGTTGAAGCGGTGCATGTTTTTTTGCTTTTGCATCAAATGCCTTATTCCGATTTGGATTTTTAGTTAACCGATCTATCTGGCTGCGCAAGCTTGTACCAAAATCCTGCATTCCTTGAATAGGTTTGATAACAGGCTTGCTTCCCCCGAAAAATGTTGCCTGGTACCATTTTTTTGTTACAGGATCCTGCCAGCTTATATATCCATTTTTCAAAACCTGACATGGTTGTGTTATCGATCCAGTGAAACTATATCGAACTCCTGCCACAGCTTGAGGGTCAAAAAAATTAGGTGTATAAAAATCGCTCACCAAAATCCCGTTGACACTATAAGCAAATGATGCATCTTCACATGGGTCACACACTTCTACCAAAAAATTTACTTTCCCTAATTTTAAGCTTTGGCTTCCCGCCGATTGAAGTTTATTCCCATAGGGGTCAACTAACATCTCGCACATTTCATGGCTACATGTCAATTGCCATGTATCATCCAACTCTACTAAAGAATAAGGCTGGTGATGTTTATCTGTATGAAAACCTGCTGCCCCGGGCTCGTGTATATTTTCAGCAATGATAATGGGCCAATAACCAAGAGGAATACTTTTTAAGTCAGGGAAATAATCTACTGTTGCCTCAACGCCCCATATTGGGCCTAGGTCTCTAGTAGTTTGCTTTTGCAATGCTGCAGCAGTTTGTGATAAATCTGATGCTGTAAGTTTTTTTGATAAGCTCACTAAAGCCACATGTTTTGGTAACATAAAAAATATTTTGCGCCTACTCTAAATCCGTTTTCGGCTTCCCGGTTATAATGAGGAATTGTTTTCTAAAGCTAAGTTTCCTGCAAGCCTCGTTACAAGGGTAAAATCACCTAATCTGAAAGGAGTAATACACGGTATGCATGATCACGATAGAAAATTGCAGTTTATTTTCTATTCTGTAAATCTAAAAACATCGATAACTAAAAGAAATACCCCTTTCGGGGAATAGGTCTGTGTTATTAATATTCGTATAGGTGTGGGAGTAAATGAAGAAATAAAATTCAATGCCCGAAATATCTGTTCAGGGCTTCTACCTTGTTCTGCACGTTCAGTTTGCTATAAATTTTAGAGAGATGCTTTTTTACCGTTTCTCTTTCAATGCCAAGCGTGTTCGCAATTTCTTTATACAACAATCCTTTCGATATTTGTTGCATCACCTCCTTTTCACGGCTACTTAACATATTCATTTCGTTTGCCTTTCTTCTCATCTGCCTGAAACTGTTAACTAATTTGAATGACATAGCTGGCGAAATTGGCGAGCCGCCCCTCGCCAGGTCAATAACTGCCTCTTCAATTCTTTCCATGCTTGCATCTTTCAATAAATAGCCATGAGCCCCAGCATCAATAGCATCAAAAAAAATCGCATCATCATGATGTCCGGTGAGCACTAAAAAACGTGTGCGGCATTGCGCATTCTTCAATTCATCCATTAAGCAAATGCCGCTGCTACCATTCAGGTCAACATCGACCACAAGGATATCAACCGGATGCAATTTCAAATCCTTCACCGCATCGCAGGCGCAATGATAAATGGCTTTCACATCAAACCTGCCTGAACGCTGAAAATGTTCCGCAAGTAATAATGCATAATCGACATTGTCTTCAGCAATACTAATGGATAACATGGGAGGGTTAAAAGGTTTATGGATGTTTCGGTTAAAATTCAACAAATCCAATTTCGCCGAAGAGCGACACAAAAAAAACCGTATTTATACCGAAGTTTGGTGTTGATTTTTTCCTTATATTATTCCAATCCATAATCACATTGTTTAATTCTGACATCCAGAGCTGTCTCAATAACTATTCAGTAATTGACATCAAAAAAATATTGCCCGAATCAATATTTCTCACAGTACAGTTCCTTATTTTTTCTTTTCTTCTTACTAAAAAAATAAACAACCAAGCCTATACCAATAACAGCGCAAACAATTGTCAGCGGGTCTATTTCGGGCATTAATAATTTCATGTGCTGCTCTTATTCGGTCTTTTTAATCTTCAATCCGCTCAGCAATTGCTTCGACAATTTTTTCGAACGCATAAGTGTTATTAAGATTTCCGGATATGATTTTCCATTGTGCTCTTTTATGCTTTAACCCTTTTTGTTTCAGCATCAATTGGTTTGTTTGAAAAATTAGTTCCCTGTTCTTTGCTGTCACTTTATATTTCTCAAGGCCATTCTGCTGTGATATGAGCTCAACTTTAAGCCTTGTGGCAATGCCATTTATTTTCGGAGCGATAAAAAACACCATTTAATTATTGCTTTTCTTATTTGCCCCACGCTAATCCATCAGGTTCGCCCAGAGAGATCTTATTGCTAACAGCCAATGTTTCCAGATCAACAATGGCAATGAAATTGTCGGCAGTGCTTGCTACTAAAGCCTTTTTATTATCTGGCGCAATTAAAATGCCTGCGCAACCTTTGCCAATATTTATTTGCTTCACTAATGCGTGAGTAGCTGCATCAATAATATATAAATCGCCTGTTCTCAAACTTGACACTAACACGAGTTTTCCATCGGGTGTAAATTTTAAACGATTAGCGCCGGGCGTTTTCACATCAGCTTGTGCAATCACTTTTTTAGCATACACATCAACAATAAAAACAGTGCCATCATCAGAGGCGGCTGTCCACAATTCTTGTCCATTCGGCGACACATCAAATCCTTCTGCACCTCTTGCAACAGGAACGGCAGTATTCAACCATGTTCTTTGCGCTTTGGGTTGAAATGGTGGCGGAGTTCCTTGTGGCTTGTTTTGATTGGCGGAAGGAGGTGGCCCAAAATTTGGCTGCACCAATGTGTCCTGCAAAATACTTACTGTGCCTGCGTTCACATTGGTTGTATAAATTCTTTTTGCATCGGCAGTGGCATACAGCATGTGCGTCCTGTCTTCGCCGGTGCCCATGCACCAATCCACTTTTTTAGTAGTTGGATCATAGCTGCCCACTGCGCGGGAGCCTTCTGCTGAAAAAAATAGTTTGCCATTTGCAAAATCTAAACCATGCGGATTGCGAAGTGGAGTTATATCAATATCCGGTAATCGTTTCAGATGAACCAAATCAATCACATCAATTTCATGT
>DATGIX010000108.1:0-3091 GCA_035295505.1 Puia sp.
CTGGATGAATTAAAAAATCAAATCACACAAACTACCTCAGCATATTTTGAACCGGTACAGGATTATGTGATTGTGAAAATGCCTCGCTGGAATTTTGATAAATTCAAAGGCGCGAATGACACGCTCGGTTTACAAATGAAAAGTGTGGGCGAAGTGATGGCGATTGGAAGAAGTTTCACTGAAGCTGTTCAGAAAGCTTGTCAGAGCTTGGAGAATAATGCAGTTGGTTTGGGTTATTATGGAAAGAGTCTAATGCATGCAGAAGAATTGCTGGAATATATTAAAACTCCAAAGTGGGATAGAATATTCCGTATCAAGGATGCACTGATGGCTGGCATTTCAGTCGGCACTATTTCAAAAGCAACTCATGGAATTGACAGATGGTTTTTGTACGAGATACAAAAAATCTGCAACATGGAAAATGAACTGGCAAAATATAAAATGGATAATCTGCCTGCAGAACTGCTGAAAGACGCGAAGGACCTGGGTTTCAGTGACGAACAGATTTGCCGCATTATGAAAGATGGCACTGAAGATGCACTGTACGAAAAAAGAAAAAAGCTTGGTATTACTCGTGTTTTCAAAATGGTTGATACTTGCTCTGCTGAATTTGAAGCGAAGACTCCTTATTTCTATTCAACATTTGAAAGCGGGAATATTAATGAGAGCAAAGTGACAGATAAGAAAAAAATCATCGTGCTTGGCTCTGGTCCGAATCGAATCGGTCAGGGAATTGAATTTGATTATTGCTGCGTGCACGGGTTGTTAGCGATTAAAGAATGCGGCTATGAAGCCATCATGGTGAATTGTAATCCGGAAACTGTTTCTACTGATTTTGATATTGCTGACAAATTATATTTCGAACCTGTTTACTGGGAACATCTCTGGGAAATTATCGAGCATGAAAAACCAGAAGGTGTTATTGTTCAGCTCGGCGGACAAACTGCGCTCAAACTTGCAGAAAAATTGCATGAAAAAGGAATAAAAATTATCGGTACTTCTTACGATAGTATGGACATTGCTGAAGACCGCGGTCGTTTTAGTGATTTGCTGAAAGAGCTGGACATTCCTTATCCTGATTATGGAACTGCTTATGATGTAGATGATGCGATTGCAGTTGCAAATAAAGTTGGCTATCCGGTTTTAGTCCGACCAAGTTATGTGCTCGGAGGTCAGCGCATGCGAATAGTTATTAACGATGATGAAGTAGAAAAAGCAGTAATCAGTTTATTGAAACATATTCCCGGAAATAAAATTCTGGTCGACCATTTTCTCGACCGTTGCCAGGAAGCTGAAGTAGATGCGATTTTCGACGGAGAAAATTTTCATGTGATGGGCGTGATGGAACACATCGAGCCGGCAGGCATTCACAGTGGTGACAGCAATGCCGTATTACCAGCATTTAATTTAACTCCTTTGGTTGTTACCACAATGGAACATTATGCAGAAAAAATTGCAAGAGCGTTAAATATCAAAGGACTTATCAATATTCAGTTCGCCATTAAAAACGATAAAGTGTTTGTGATAGAAGCAAACCCGCGTGCATCACGAACTACACCGTTCATCGCGAAAGCATATCAGATTCCCTATCTCAATATTGCTACTAAAGTGATGATTGGCGCAAAAAAATTATCCGACTTCACATTCGAGAAAAAACTCAATGGCTTCGCGATTAAAGAACCTGTTTTCAGTTTCAATAAATTTCCGGGAGTTAATAAAGAGCTTGGGCCGGAAATGAAATCAACTGGCGAAGCCATCCGATTCATCAAAGATTTGCGCGACCCATATTTCAGGCAATTGTATAAGGACAGAAGCATGTACCTCAGCAAATAACTCCGAACTGGGATTTGGGGGGATGTTTGGGATTAATAGGATTAAAATTTGAATATTTTCACGTAAGCCTATATTCATATCATATATTCTCTGTGAACACTGCATATCTGCATGAAATCCGATTGAGATTTTCTTGATAATTTTGATTAATCCCAAAAATCATTTAATCACATAAATCCTGGTTCAGACAATGAACAAAGAAATTCAATCCATCATCAATAATCTGCAAACCGTTCTAAATGCCGAGTCCTGGTATGGAACATCTGTTTATAAAACTTTAGAAGAAGCAGGAAAGACAAACGTTTATAAACATCCGGAAGAAAAATATCATTCGCAGATTGAGATTTTATATCACATGATTACATGGGCAGAATTTATATTAGCCAGTTTGGAAAAAGGAAAGAAACATGAAATAGAAGCAATCGAAGCTATTGACTGGCGTACGATTGACCCAACAAAGCATACCTGGCAAAATGGAGTTCACGAATTAAAATCTGCAAACGAAAGTATCATTGCATTTCTTCAAATCAAAGAAGATGATTTCCTTAAAGAAATGGTTGAGTTCAGAAAATATAATGTCCGCTTTTTATTGAACGGGCTGATTCAGCATCACATCTATCATGCAGGGCAAATTGCTTATTTAAAAAATATTTGCGAATAAAATTTCACGCAAAGAACGCCACGAATACAACGGAGACAAAGAAAATTGATTAACACGTTGTGTTCATTGTATTCTTTGTCTCGTTGTGTGAAACTTCTTACCTTCCATGAATGTCTTTTAAACCTGTTCCTATCTGGAAAGAAGCGCCTTTCCTAAGATTGATAATACCATTTATACTTGGCATTATCGCACAATGGTATTTACAGTTATCCATCACCGTTAGTTTTATTGTTTTTGGCTGCTCGATTCTCATTTATATTTTATTTCAGTTCTCAAAAAGATTTATTCACTTCAAACTGTATTGGCTGAATGGGATTTTCATTAATACTTTTCTATTCCTGATTGGCTCTTTCCTGACTTATTATTCTGATACTTCTCATCATCCAAATCAAATCAACAATTACTATAAAAACGGAGATGTTATTATCGCAACCTTGCAAGAGCCCTTATCGGAAAAAGAGAAATCGTTCAAGGCACTTGCATCTATAGATTATGTAGAAAATAATGATAGCCTTCATCCAATTAAAAGCTCCATACTTCTGTATTTTAAAAAAGACAGCAGCCTTCCGCAACTTGGTTATGGCTCGCAAATCATTT
>DATGIX010000109.1:0-2759 GCA_035295505.1 Puia sp.
CTGATTTAGGCACGACCATAAAACTTGGCGGCACAAATATTTTCAATCACAGATATTATCAATACATTGGCGGGCCAACCGTTGGAGCGTTTTATTATATTACATTGGTGTTCGATACAAATGCTTTGAAGAAATCATAAATTATCAAAGTATCAGATCATGCCAAAATAAATGAGCAAAGAAAATTCTATAGCAAATATCTCTTCAAATCAAAAACAACATGAAGAAGCCGGGAACAACCTGTTCCCGGTTTTTCTCAAATTGGAAAATCTTCGTTTGCTCATTATCGGTGGAGGAAATGTGGGACTTGAAAAATTAAGTGCCGTCTTGCAAAATGCGCCCGCCACTTCAATTAAATTAGTTGCGACTGAAATCAGTGAAGAAATTAAAGAACTTGCTGAAAACTTTGAGACTGTAGAATTAATTGAGAGACCCTATCAAATCACTGATCTTTATACATGCGATATTGTTATTTCTGCTGTTGATGACAAAGCAATAAGTGAAAAAATCTGGAACGATGCAAAAGAAAATAACAAGCTTATTAATGTGGCAGACAAACCCGATCTCTGCGACTTTTATCTTTCTTCCATCGTAAAAAAAGGGAATTTAAAAATCGCGATTTCTACCAATGGAAAATCTCCGACTATTGCAAAGCGAATTAAAGAGACATTAAATGAAGCAATGCCGGAAGAGATCGATGATGTGTTGCACAATATGGAAACTATCAGAAAAAATATCAATGGAGATTTTTCTGACAAAGTGAACAAGCTGAACGATATCACAAAAATTCTCGCTGCCAAACAAATCGTGCTGGAAGAGCCTGCAAAACCTGCAGAAAAAAAGTGGCAGCAAATTGTGAAATGGTGCTTGTTTGCGTTTGTGTTCATGATCATCGGTCACGCGGTTTTATCTTATGTCCCGGTTGAAAAAATATACGGCAGCATTCAATCCATTCCGGATTATATAGATACAAGATCATTTTTACTAATGCTGCTCACTGGTTTTCTTGCACAAATGGTTGATGGTTCTCTCGGATTAGGCTATGGAACTATCTCAACAACATTTTTATTAGCAACAGGAGTTAATCCTGCTATCGTTAGCAGCCGTGTGCATTCTGCAAGAGTTTTTTCGAGTGGTGTTTCCGGTTATAGCCATCATCGTTTTGGGAACATCAATAAGAAACTATTTAAAGCATTAGCAATTCCAGGAGTTATCGGTGCAATCATCGGCGCATCGCTTGCCTATTTCGGACAGAAGTACGCCACTTATGTTCGCATCCCGCTTTCTTTCTACACCATTTATCTTGGCTATTATATCATCCGCAAAGCATTCAACAAAAATAAAAAGTCAGCAAAAGTTAAAGGCGCAGGTTGGCTTGCATCAACCGGTGGGTTTTTAGATGCATTTGCCGGTGGCGGTTGGGGCGCACTCGTGACCAGCACATTGATTTCAAAAAGAAGAAGCCCTCGCTATGTGATCGGTTCTGTTTGTCTCGCAGAATTTTTTGTAGTGCTTGCAAGCGCCATCACATTTTTTATTTTGTTAAGACACATTCCCGTTGCGGACGTATTAGGCCTCGTTATTGGTGGTGTCATTGCAGCTCCGATTGCAGCAAGGCTTGTAGGAAAACTGCCAATGAAAACCATGTTCTTTCTCGTTGGAAGTGTTGTGATATTAACCAGCATCACAACTTTATGGAAAGCAGTTTCTCTCTTGCTGCATGCATAATTATCATCATTTACTCTTATAATCTTACTTAATTCTGCAACACAGGTTTCATCCAATCAATCAGGGTTTATTTCATTCTGAAAAACAATCACTGCTACTCTTACCTTTGCAGAAATTATTTTTGATAATATTGCGTTCAATAAAACAAAAATTATGTGTGGAATTGTTGCATACATCGGCCCGAGAGAAGCTTACCCAATTATTTTAAAAGGATTAAAACGTCTCGAATACCGCGGTTATGACAGCTCAGGCGTTGCGTTGCTGAATGATGGATTGAAAGTCTATAAGAAAAAAGGCAAAGTAGCTGAGCTTGAGGAAAGTCTTGTCGGCATTAGCTTACATGCACATGCAGGCATCGGCCACACACGTTGGGCAACACATGGTGAACCAAGCGATCGCAATGCACACCCGCACCAATCCGCCAACGGTAAGCTCGCCATGATCCACAATGGCATTATTGAAAATTACTCTCAACTGAAAACTGAGCTGCAAAAAAAAGGCTATGTTTTTAAAAGCGATACTGATACAGAAGTGCTTTTGAATTTCATTGAAGACATTCAGAAAAATAACCAATGTGGCCTTGAAGAAGCAGTTCGCATTGCATTGAGAAGAGTTGTCGGCGCTTATGTGATTGTGCTGCTCGATGAAGATAATCCTGACACAATTATCGCTGCCAGAAAAGGAAGCCCATTGGTAATCGGCGTAGGGAAAGGTGAACATTTTTTAGCATCAGACGCTTCGCCCATTATAGAATATACAAAAGAAGTGGTGTATGTGAACGATTATGAACTCGCCATTTTAAAACCGGATGAGCTTGTGCTGAAAAATCTTGGCAACGAAAAAATAACTCCATTCATTCAAAAACTTGATCTTGAATTAGCAGCCATTGAAAAAGGCGGCTATGACCATTTCATGCTGAAAGAAATTTTTGAACAACCGGATACCATTTTTGATTGCCTCAGAGGAAGGCTTGACATCAATAATGCAACCATCACGATGGCGGGCGTGCAAAATAATATTGAGCATTTGAA
>DATGIX010000110.1:0-21609 GCA_035295505.1 Puia sp.
TCTGAAAACCTTGACCAAAGCAATATCTGTCGAAGTAATGTTTTTCAAAGCAGAAGCATCCACCTGCATTTCATTCAGGTATAGACTTGGTGTTGAGCCGCGCCACTGTAAGGAAGGAGTTGCGCCATTTGTATTGATTTGCAAACCCGCAACCTTACCCTGCAAATAAGAAAACACATCTATGCTTGATTGAGCAAAAGGGTCGCTGGCATAATCAAAAGAATAAGCATCCCCGCCACTAAACATACCTGATGTGTATTTTTCATCGAGCCTCTGTGCATCAGTTTTCTGTTTACCTCTGACAGTAACTGCTTCCAGTGTTTTCACTTTCTGGTTCTGAAACGTGTTTCTTTGTGTTTCTTCTACAAAGAACCTGTTCTGTCTCAAAAGAGATGAATCTGTTAAAGCCCAAGTCTCATCGGCAATCGTTAACGGCTTCACTTTTCTGTATTCCCGAAGCAAGCCAGTGTTGAAAGTAACGGCAGCTTCATTAGAGAGCTTTCTGTTCACATTAAATGAATAGAAAGCTTTTGCTGTATCAAAAAAGATAAGGCCGCCGAGACCAAATTTCGAACCTGACAAATGAGGAACTTGCAATATTTGAGTGCTCGAATCTTTTTTCTGAATGATAACGTTCAAGGATTCGTCTTTAGCAATCTTTGAAGGATCAACCCCCAACACTTCAACTTTTATTGCAAGATGGTCCTGATCTATAAATTTAATTGCTGGTGTTTTGCCCCTTGCAAGCTGCTCCCATTTAAAACGGCGCCACCCATGTGTGAGCATTACTAAATCCAGATAATGTGCAACACTATCTGATGAATTTGAAAAATAATAATAAGGATTATGAACATATCCTTTCAGATCACCTGTAAATAATAATCTTGATATAATATTATCGTTATTGGCATTGATGCCATCGGCAACAGCATCAGTAACAGACAAAGACATATTGGATCTTAAAGTATCGGGCATGTTTATTTCAATCACATTATTACCTCGTTTTGATGTGCTCTTTGATACTATGATCATATCAGGTTTGAATTCAAATTCATGATTATTGACAAACACCACTCTTTCTGCAACAGGCATATCTTTTGAGTTGAACAATGTAACTTGAAGGATACCTGATGGCAACTGATCAACAGGTATCGAACCTCCACTCATAAAATTATCATGCAAATTAATTTTTGCTTTGTATACCAAATGCTGGTGCATGTGCGCAATGATCACAAACTGCCCATCGTCGGAGCTGTTATCAGAAGTTCTCGCCACACTGAATAAAACTTTTTTGTTTGATGAGATGATTTTTATAGTGGCACCGCTGCTCTTGACTGAGGGCAGACCGGTGGTGTGCTTCTCTCCTTTGTCATCTATCCATTCTGCATAAAGAGAATCACCTTTGTCGGGGGAAACTATGACGCTGCCCATGCCATCGTGCTCTGGTATGATAGTCGCAAGCTCTTTCCCGGACATATTTTTTATTGACCCCTTCACTGCGATGGGCAGGCCAAGCTGATCGTTTGCTTTGAAAGCAATATTGTTTTCCAGCCCAGCAATTATATCACCTCCTTCTGGAAAAAACTGAATGTGCTTTTCAACTTTATTATTGGAAGCTGAAGCATCATTTTTTGCGACAGCAATTCTTATATCTTTTTCAAAAACAAAAGATGTGTCAAAATTCAGCATCCATGCAGAATATGCCCTGAAATGAAGATGACCTGCTTTTATATTTTTTGGCAAATCAAAATTGCCCGCTGCAGTTGATTCAAAAAGAGGCGAAACTTTTCTTTGCAAAACATTCCCATCAGCATCTGACAATTCTGTATAAAAATTATTACTGCCCGAAGAAGGGTAAGAGCCAGAAAAAATATAAGCTTTGAACCAGATTGTTTCCCCCGGATTATAAACATTTTTATCGAAATGAACATGAACCTTCTCCTGAGGGAAATTTTCAGCATACACATTCATCATCGAATCAATTTTCTGTGCACTGAGAAACAGCGGAAAACTTACGATAACAATAAAAGTATTAATTAAAAACCAGCGGCTCATAGCTTTGTAGTAATTTATTCAGAAATCCATTAAAAAAACGCGCTTAATTTCGTAATGTTCAGCAATATTCCTGAAAAAAAATTGTTAAGAAGAAAAATAACTTTAAAAACTGAATTTAGGTTTAATACGTAGTTATTTATCCTAATACTTGACAATTACAGTAATATTTGCAAATTTTGATGTAATTTAATATCACTATGAAACTCAAACTTTACATTCTTGTTCTTTTTTTATCTGGCTCATTTTCTTCTTGCAAAAAATTAGTCGAACAACAGGAACAAAATGCAGCAATGAACATCATTACAAACGGGGTTTGGATTGTTCAGTCTTATAAAGAAAACGGAACAGATATCACAACTTCATTTAGTGGTTATGTTTTTCAATTTAAGCAGGATGGCACTGTCGTAGGGACAAAAGATACCAATTCAGCATCGGGAACATGGAGCGCTAATGTGAATAATCGTACTATAACTTCAAATTTCCCTAATGCTGCAACGCCATTGATTAAACTAAATGGTGTTTGGAAAATCACAGATAGCTCTGTTGACTATGTAGTAGCAAATGCAACCATTAATGATTCAACAGAAAATTTAAGGCTTCAAAAAAAATAATGTTTAGCTGCTTGCAGCAGATCGGAGAAATTTAAAGTCTTTCCACATTGATTTGAAATATTGGAATTATTTTGTTTCTTTATCCCTTGATTCAATTTGTTGTCGTTTCACCCTTCTAATCTATTTGCTTTCTCCATCCTATGTCAAAGATTAAATATTGATTTTTTGACTTTTAAGGACAGTATCCAACCGAACAATTTTAAAATCTATCGTAGAGCAATTTTTAGTATTATTACGCGTTTAGCTATGATAAGTTTCTGACTATCAGGTTTGGATTTAGAAACCAGAACACAAAATAATCGCCTTATCCTCCAATTAAAAAAGAATATCCAAAGGCTGAAGCCTTCAAATGAAATATGAACCCTATTTTGTAAAATAATCAGGTAACCTTAAACTCAAATTACCCGTTGAACAGAAAACTACTTGCGCTGACCTTTGGGCTTTTATTGGCTTCTTTTGCACATGCACAGGTTGCTAATATAAAGGCTTCTTCAAACACGGGCTGTGCCTATGCCAGTGGGTCAACTATTATTTTTGATGGCAGTTCAGCAGGGGCAACTTCCTGGAGCTGGACCTTTGGCGATGTTACAAACAACACTGCAGCTACATCAAACCCAAATCATACATATTTTTCAGCTGGCACTTATACTGTGACATTAATAATTAATGGAGGCAGCACAGCTACCACTACTATAACCATTTATCCTCTTCCTGTCGTAGATTTTACTGTTGATCAAACAACTGGCTGTTTCCCCTTAAATGTAAATTTTACTGACAAATCTACACCAGGATCAGGGTCGCCGACTGGAGGGGCACTTGTGAAATGGCTCTGGGATTTTGGCGATGGCGTTCTTGATAGTTCTAGCAGAAATCCTGCTCACAGATACGACCAGAAAAATACAGTTGGATTTCCCGTGACTTTAAAAGTAACCGATGCCAATGGTTGCTTTAATGCAAAATTAAAACCACAATATATCATAATACCTGATGGCGTAACTCCAAACTTCACTACAATTGCGTCCCAGGGATGTAAAATACCTATAACCGTAAACTTAAATAATACTTCTACAGGACCATCGGGCTCAACGTTAACCTATACATGGAATTTTGGAGATGGTAGCGCAACCAGTACCGTTACTAGTCCTTCACATACCTACACAGCAGGCGGCAACTATAATATTAAATTAATTGCAGTAAGCTCGAAAGGCTGCTCAGATAGCTTGACAGTTGCAACCCCTATCATTGCAGGTAATGTAACTTCAAATTTCAGTGCACCTGATAGCATTTGTGTAAATTCAGTAATAAATTTTCAAAACACTTCTGCTCCTGCGCCGACTGTTTCCAGTTGGGATTTTGGCGACGGCACTACTTCGAACTTAATAAGTCCTTCGAAAACATTTACTACTGCCAATGTTTATAAGGTTAAGCTTGTTAACACATTTGGGGCTTGTATAGATTCGATTAGCAAACAGATCACAGTCCTGACCCCTGCTGTTGCAAATTTCACGGCTACAAACATTCTTACATGTGACTCTGTATTCACTGTAAGTTTTACTGACCAATCAACAGGAGCGAGTTCAAGATTGTGGAATTTCGGGGATGGTAAAACTTCGACTGCTCAGAATCCGACGCATACCTACACTGGTTATGGATCTTATTCTGTCACACTTCAGGCGTCAAATGCAACTGGCTGTTCAGGCTCAATTACGAAGACAAATTATATTCAATCAGGTAAACCTTATATAGAAATAAGCAAATTGAGCTCAAACGGTTGCGCTCCATTTTCATTTACTCCGGTTTTGATTGACACAGTTCTCGATGGCATAAAAACCTATTCCTGGGATTTTGGTGATGGCACCACATCCACTGCGGCAACGCCATCAGCTCACTCCTATAATAACGCAGGAACCTATTATGTAAAACTTACTATAACCACAAATGGAGGCTGTTCGGCAACCACAACTGATACCGTAAAAGTTGGCACAATTAAGCCTGTTGCAGATTTTACTGCTTCGCCTACCACAGTCTGCGTAGGCAAGCCTGTAACATTTACAGACAAATCAACAAATAACCCAGATCAATGGCTTTGGACTTTTGACGATGGAAACAGCACAGGCAATGAAAACACTACGCATACTTACCTAACTCCCGGAACCTACACAGTGACATTAAGAGCATATAATAATGGCTGCAATGATTCTGTCAAGAAAACAATTCTAGTAAATCTTCCCCTGGCAAAATTTGATTACACATTCAGCTGTTCTAACAATAAAACACAATTTGATTTCCATGACAGCTCGCAAGGAGCTGATACATGGAATTGGGATTTTGGGGATGGGAACACATCTACTGCGCAAAACCCCACTCATATTTATGCAAATGCGGATAGCACATACACTGTTTTTCTGACAGTTGCAAATAATTCCACTGGATGTACACACACATACGCTAAACCTGTTTTTATTGTTCATGATACGGGTGTTGTTTTCACAAGCTTTAATAAAATGTGCATAAACACTGGTATTTACATTACTCCATATAAAATCAATGCATCCCAAGTAAGCACCTATACTTATTACTACGGAGATGGCAAAGTTGGTGGGCCGGCAAACGCTCCTAATTCAATAAACTATCATGTTTATGATTCTGCCGGAACTTTCACGATCAATATAGTGTTGAAAGAAAAATCAGGATGCCTTGATACACTAGTTCCTACTACTATTCAAGTAGATGGACCAACCGCACAATTCATCTCAAGTGGCTATATAGGTTGCACTGGTTTGTCTGCTACTTTTACTGACCAATCTAAAAGTGATGGCATAAGCCCCATCACGAAATGGATATGGGATTTTGGTGATAGCACTCCTGTGCAAACTCTTACAGGGCCTCCTTTTTCTCATAACTATAATAAGCAAGGGATTTATACAGTTAAATTAAAAGTTGTTGATGCTTCGGGCTGTTATGATAGCATTGCAAAAGTGAACCTGATCACAGTTGCTTTTCCAAGTGCATTAATCGGTGCAGTTGACTCATTATCCTGCCCGGGCTCGCCAATTCAATTTCAAAATAATTCAAAAGGATATGGTTTGACTTATACCTGGGATTTTGGTGATGGAAGCCCGACATCTAATGCTACGAACCCAAGTCATATATATCCTTTAGGGACTTATAATGTATCTCTAAAAGTAGTTGACCAGTATGGTTGCACAGCAAATTCCAGTGCTTACAACGTTCATGTAGATGTGCCCACAGCTTCCTTCACAGTTGACAACACTTTTGCAAGTTGCCCGCCTCTGACTGCCAACTTCAAATTTACAGGAAGTTATGTCAAAACATTTAAATGGGATTTTGGTGATGGAGGTCTTGCAAACATAGCAGACCCATCACATCTTTACAATTCGCCTGGCACTTATACCGCAAGCCTAGTAGTAATTAGTCATGGTGGATGTACTGCAACTGCTCCATCACAGACTATTACCATATTAGGGCCGAACGGAACTTTTGACTACTCTCCACTGCAAGGATGCCATAATTTGAAAGTAGACTTTTCAATTACTAGCAGCGATGATATAGTAAAATATTTCTGGATTTACGATACATATCAATCTGATTCATCTACTGCCTCGAACATATCGTTCACATATGATTCGATAGGGTCATGGACACCTTATGCAATTCTGGAAAATTCTGCAGGATGTAATGTTAAGGTCTTAGGCAAAAACCCAATTTTAATTACAGGAAGTGTGCCTAAGATTGGTTATGACAAAAATTTACTTTGCGATAAGGGGACTGTTCAGTTTGCAGATTCAACAAAAGTTTTAGTGGGTAATGTCACAAGCTATAAATGGGATTTTGGTGATGGTAATACATCAACTTTGCAAAACCCATCGCATTTTTATGCTTCGCCAGGTCTCTATACAGTAAAGTTTTACATAACTGTGGAATCTAATTGTGCAGATTCTGTAGTAATGACCAATTTAATAAAAGTGGTTGCGAGCCCATCTATCGCTATTACCGGCGATGCTGAAAAATGTGTGCCTGCTTCAATGAATTTCCAAGGAGTAATTTTAGTGGCTGATACTTCAGCATTTAAATGGCATTGGGATTTTGGCAATGGCAATACCGATTCGGTACAAAATCCAGTGTCGCAGATTTACACAATTCCTGGTACTGATTCTGTTAAGCTTACTGCTACGAACAGCAGTGGCTGTGCAACTACAGTTGCGAAAGCAATTAAAATAGATTCTATTGCTCAAACAAATGCAGGACCAGATACTGCTATTTGTGTTGGACAAAGTGCATCATTGCATGCATCTTCAACTGCATCACCTGCAATTTACACTTGGCTGCCACCTAATACAGGCACATTAAGCTGTACTACATGTAGCAATCCAATTGCCACACCAAGTGTAACTACAACTTATTACGTTCAGGCAACAAATTCTTTTGGCTGCGGAACAATAGATAGCGTAACCGTTATTGTTGTTCAACCCGCCACCATGAACGTTTCGCCACTTGAAGATTCCATTTGTCTTGGACAAAAAGTACAATTGATTGCTACAGGCGAGCAGGTTTATACATGGTCTCCTGCAGCAGGCCTTAGCAACCCATCAATTGGTAACCCATTTGCAAGCCCGGACACTACTACTATTTATCAGGTTACCGGATCAGACAGCTTGTTCTGTTTCAAGAATACGCAGTCCGTAAAAGTTTCAGTGTTCAAGTATCCAACTGTTAACATTGGACCAAGCCCAGTTACAATACCTATCGGGACATCTTATCAATTCAGTGGAACAGGATCAGCAGATATAGATTCAATTAACTGGTCTCCATCATTAGGGCTTTCGTGTACAGATTGTCTGTCTCCGATTGCATCACCAGTCACAACAACAACTTACACAATCAAGGTTGAAAATAATGGAGGTTGTATTACTACTGACAGCGTTAAAATTATTGTGACCTGTGATGGCAAGAACCTGTTTGTGCCTAATACGTTTTCTCCAAATGGTGACGGTGTAAATGATTGGTTTTTCTTACAAGGCAAAGGCCTCAGCACTATCCAATCTATGAGAGTATTCAATCGTTGGGGGCAATTGGTTTTCGAAAAGAAAAACTTTTCTCCAAATGTTGAAAGCGAAGGTTGGGATGGAAATTTCAACGGTAAAAAAGCGCCTGTCGATGTTTACATATATACCATCGAAGTGATTTGTCAAAATTCCCAGATTGTGGGTTATAATGGAAACGTTGCATTAATAAGATAAAATGTGAGTGAATGAAAATGCCTAAACTCTATAAAAAATTTGCTCTGATTGTGATGCTGCTGATATTCTCAATGTCATCAGCAATCTCACAAGACCTTCATTTCTCACAATTCTTCGAGGCTCCATTACTTCGAAATCCTTCATTAGCAGGCATCTTTGTAGGCGACTATCGCATACAAGGAGTTTACCGCGACCAATGGAACAGCGTTACTAATGGTTATAGAACAGGCTCGTTGAATGCAGAATATAAAATGCCTGTGGGAAGAGGTAGCGATTTTATTACTACAGGCCTTCAATGTCTTTTTGACAAGGCTGGTACGGTTAGCCTTACTACAACCGAAATTCTACCTGCACTCAACTACCACAAATCATTAAGTGATGAAAAGACCATGTATTTATCGTTGGGATTTATGGGAGGCTTTGTTGATAAAACTATTGACCGCTCGAAAGTGACAACCAGCAATCAATATAGCGGCGGCGTGTTCAATCCATCCATCGCAGATGGTGAGACATTTCCAACAGCAAATATTCATTATTGGGATGCAAGTGTAGGTATGAGCTTCAATACAACTTTCGGTGACGAACAGAAAAACAGCATGTTTGTTGGAGCTGCTTTCCATCATTTAAACAGACCAAAAAATTCATTCTATCAAAATGCTATTGAACTTGACCCCAAATATGTTTTTTCTGTAGGAGTAAAAGTGAACATGGATGATAATTCCTACATGAATTTACAAGGAGATTATTCGACCCAAGGCGGGTTTCAGGAAGCGATCGGCGGAGCATTATATTCTTATAAACTCGATGACATCAAAGACCCAAAATACATTTTGAGCGTGGGTGCTTTTTTAAGATGGAAAGATGCGCTAATTCCTGTGATAAAACTTGATATGCTGCCACTTTCAGTTGCACTTAGCTATGACGTAAATATTTCCGAGCTGAAAACAGTCAGCCAGGGGCGCGGAGGCATGGAGCTTTCAATTTCATATATCGGGTTTTTGGGCAGAGAAAGCAGTTCTAAATATAAGATGCTCTGTCCTCATTATTAAAGACAAATACATTTTGTTTTATTACATTTGTTAAGAAGATGAGAAGCGGCAGAATTTGAATTAGTTTTGTACCTAATTTGTAACTTTGAAGTATTATGCCTATTTTGGCATCTGTAAAAACCCCTATCGTCTATGAGGATTTTTTACATATTGTTCATTACCCTATTGACAACCCTTCAGGTGAAAAGCCAAACTCAACCGGGCTCTTCACAAGAACCGGATGCCAAGCATGTTAAATTTTACCCCAACCCTGCTACTTCACTGATTACATTTGACTTTTTAAAAGAAAGTGATAAAGGATTTTCGTTTCAGGTTTTCAACTTCCTCGGCAGAAAAGTTCATGAATCATTGGTGAGTTCTAAAACTGTTATCAACCTCACAGATTTCACTCGCGGCATTTATATTTTCCAGCTCAAAGACCAAAACGGAAAAATCGTAGAATCCGGAAAATTCCAGGTGAACAAATAATCTCAAGTTTTATTTTTTAATAACTACAAAACCTGAACAATCAAAAATTTCAGGTAGTTGGTATTTTCTAATTTCTTTATGATTGGATGGTCTGGTGATTGCGCTTGAAAAACAACTTGCCTTAATTTTCTTTTTGCATCTTTTGCTGCCATCTCAATAGTATCTAAAAACATTTCAGGATGAACCAAATTTGTGCATGATGATGTAACTAAAAATCCTCCGCGTTTCACTAATTTCATTCCACGTAAATTAATTTCTTTATAACCTCTGACTGCATTCTCAATATTTTCTCTGCTCTTCGTAAATGCAGGCGGGTCCAGCATTACAACATCATACTGTTTATTTTCTTTACTGAATTGTTTCAGCACGTCAAATGCATTCACGGCCTCAAATTTGCAAATATTCTGCAATGAATTAAGCTCTGCATTTTTTTTTGACATCGCAACTGCATTCTCTGAAATGTCTAACCCCAAAACTGATTTCGCCCCATAATATGCAGCATGAATTTCGAAACTTCCTGTATAACAAAATGCGCCGAGAACATCTGCTCCTTTCACAATATGTTGAATCGCTTTTCTGTTATCCTGTTGGTCCAAAAAAAATCCTGTCTTCTGTCCATTCTCTACATCGACAAAAAACTTTAATCCATTTTCATTGATGATAATTTTCGTATCAAATGGCTCTGATAAAAATCCTTTTTGTTGTTGCAAACCTTCAAGCTCGCGAACAGGAACATCATTTCTTTCATAAATTCCTTTGGGAGAAAAAATTTTATTAAGCGCATTCACAATTGCATTTTTCCAAACCTCAATTCCAAATGCCAAAGTTTGAATCACAAAATAATCGTTGAACTTATCAATAATCAATGCTGGCAAGAAATCCGCTTCGCCGAAAACCAATCTGCAATTTTCTGTGTAGCCAATTTTCTTCCGATATTCCCATGCTTCTTTTATTTTTTTGAAAAAGAATTCTTCATTAATCAATTCATTTTTCTCCCGCGTCAGCAATCGTACAATTATCTGTGATTTCGGGTTGATATATCCTCTTCCAATAAACTTTTTATCATGCGTGAAAACTTCTGCGATTTCGCCGCCAATTGGTTCGCCATGAATGGTATTCACCTCATTACCAAATATCCACGGATGACCATTCTGAATGCGCTGGCTAATC
This sequence comes from Puia sp., assembly GCA_035295505.1. GTDB lineage: Bacteria > Bacteroidota > Bacteroidia > Chitinophagales > Chitinophagaceae > Puia. The sequence goes on from DATGIX010000110.1 coordinate 10,615, forward strand.
TTATTTTTCAGGATTACTGTGACCATTCTGCAAAAATAGTAGAAGGCTGATGTTTTCGTCTGAAAAACATACTATTCCAGGACAATTTGTCTTTAAAATAAGCTTGGCAAAATTATTGACTACCTTACCTTTGCGGCAATTTTTAAAAGTCACTATTACAAACAATTCTGATGAAAGAAAAAGATATAAAAAACAACGGCAAAGCATTCAGTGGATTGAACGAAAATGAAAACGAAGAAGCAGGTATCAATTCAGATGAAAATTTGTCCGGCACTTCTTACCTCAATGATGAAATTGTTGAAGAAAGCGCCATTGAAAAACTAAGCGAAGAGCTACAGGAACAAAAAGATAAATATCTGAGGCTTGTTGCTGAGTTCGATAATTTCAGAAAACGCACTTCCAAAGAACGCCTTGAATTGATTCAAACTGCGGGCAAGGAAGTGATTACTTCTTTGTTAGATGTTCTCGATGATTGCGACCGTGCAGAAAAGCAATTGCAGAACAGTAACGATAATCAGGTGAAGGAAGGCGTTCAATTGGTGTTTAATAAACTAAGGTCAGTTTTGCAAAACAAAGGACTGAAGCAAATGGAAAGCATCAATACAGATTTTGATGTAGAGAAACATGAAGCCATTACTGAAATTCCTGCGCCTTCAGAAAACCTGAAAGGAAAAGTGTTGGATGAAGTGCAGAAAGGTTATTACCTGAACGATAAAATCATCCGCTTCGCAAAAGTGGTTGTTGGAAAATAATTTAAAATTGAAAAATGGCGCAATTTCAAAATGAGGTGAAAATCTAATAAAAGAATTTTCACATTTTCTAATTCGCACATTTGCACATTATGAAGAGAGATTATTACGAAATATTAGGTGTTTCAAAAAGCGCATCTGCCGACGAGATAAAAAAAGCTTATCGCAAAGTAGCAATGCAATATCATCCTGATAGAAATCCCGGTGATAAAGCTGCTGAAGAAAAATTCAAAGAAGCTGCTGAAGCTTATGAAGTATTGAGCGACGGAGATAAAAAATCGCAGTATGACCGCTATGGTCATGCAGGTGTTAATAATGGTCGTGGTGGATTCAGCGGCAGTGGCAATATGGATGATATCTTCAGCCAGTTCGGTGATATTTTTGGTGATGATGTTTTCGGAAGTTTTTTTGGTGGCGGAAGAAGAGGTGGTGGTAGCGGCGCAAGAGCAAGAGGAGTTCGCGGCAGCAACCTGCGCGTCAAAATAAAACTCAATTACGAGGAAATTGCGAAAGGGGTTACCAAAAATATCAAGGTAAAAAAACACATCAGTTGCAACACATGTGGCGGCAGCGGTGCGAAAGACAAAAGCAGTGTGCAAACTTGCGGAACCTGTGGTGGCAGCGGGCAAGTGAGAAGAGTCACAAATACATTCCTTGGGCAAATGCAAACTGTTACTACTTGCCCAACTTGTAATGGAGAAGGAACGACGATTACGTCTAAATGTACTGTTTGCAAAGGAGAAGGAAGAGTGTATGGCGAAGAAACGGTGACGATTGATATTCCTGCAGGCGTTCAGGAAGGCATGCAACTGAGTGTTGGAGGAAGAGGCAATGCAGGAGAGCGTGGGGGCCCCAATGGGGATTTGATTGTGCTGATTGAAGAAGAGCAGCATCCTGAATTGCATCGCGATGGATTGAATGTTGCATTTGAATTATACATTAGTTTCACTGATGCAACTTTTGGAACTCAGTTAGAAGTGCCGACTATTGATGGCAAGGCAAAAATTAAAATTCCCGCAGGCACACAAAGCGGAAAAATATTCAGGCTTAAAGGAAAAGGTTTTCCCGGAGTAAATTCTTATGAAAAAGGAGACCAGTTGATTCATGTGAATGTTTGGACTCCACAAAATCTAACATCAGAAGAAAAAAGCATGCTTGAGAAATTAAGCAGCTCTCAAAATTTTCAACCCAAGCCTGATAAAAACGAAAGAAGCTTTTTTGATAAAGTGAGAGAAATGTTTAGTTAGTTGAGAGTTCAGAGTCAATTCTTGATTTTTAGTCTTGCTTGATATAACACTATTGTTCATTACTCTGAACTGCTGACTCTCGACCATTCCCCCAACCCCATTTCAAGAATTCAGGCATCGCCCTCGCCCATGTTTCTACATCATGCTTGCCATCGTCAATTTGCAAATAGCGGATATGCTTGTCTTCATCATAACCTATTTCAACAAGCTCTTTTATTAAATCAAGCGTGTCATCAATCGAATCGATGATGCCGTTATTATTCCTGTCATCCTCCTCGTCGCCTGCGCCGCATTCAAAAAAGAATTTCAGCCATGGATAATAATTTCCATTTCTTATTTGCTGGTGCATGATGCGGTGCAAATCATCTACATAATCTTTATCATTTTGGTCTTTCGTTCTCCACCAAAACGAACCAGAAAAAATACCAATTTTTGAAAATGCTTCGGGATGATTCCAGCAAATATCAATAGCGCTTAAACCGCCGAGAGAAAACCCTGCAAATGCTTTTTCCTTAAACTCTGGAATCAGATAATTTGTGCGGATGAACGGCAGCAGTTCTTCAAAAATAAATTTTGTGTAAGCGGCGGCTTTATCTCCTCTGCCTTTATAATCTAAAATTTTTGCAGTGCCGTATTCACTTTTTCTTGCTTTGCCTGCATGAATTCCCACACATAATAATGGAGAAATCAATTGCTTGTTATACATTTCTTCGAGCATCTTTTCGAGCCCGAGTTTTTTCAAGTCCTGTCCATCATTAATCAATAACAAACTGATATCAGATGTTTGATGCACATTCGCCGGCAAATAAAAATCCACCTTCACGTCGCGGTTTAAAAACTCTGATTGCAATTCCAGTTCTTCTTTCAATAACAAAATCATAAGGTTTAGAGAATTTCCAGTTTATAATTTATATGGCCCACAGAGGGCCGCGGAGGAATACACAGAGCTTCTCAGAGGCTCTCTTAATTACTCCGTGGCCCTCTGTGGACTATAATTGCAAATAAACAATTTATTCATTAAAGGTTAACGGGGAATTATCAATAATCAATTTGTTTGTTTGTTCTTTTAAAAATAAATTTGATTGAAAGACAGACAGCCACAGATTACACAGATAGCACAGATAAATATTTCTAAATGAAAAATCTGCAAGTCTGAGGCATTAGTTTTCGCCGCAAATTCCCAGGTTAATAATTCTTTTCTGTGTACATCTGTATAATCTGTGGCAAAAAAATAATCTCATGGAAGAAAGTTATTACAAATGGTATTCACCGGCAATTGGAAGAGATTTTGAAATGCTTGTTTTTGGACACGGTGGACAGCCGGTTATTTTGTTCCCAACATCAAAAGGAAGTTATTATCAGAATAAAGACCAAGGGCTGATTGATGCCGTGAGCTGGTTTGTTGACAATGGTAAAGTAAAAATTTATTGTCCAGACAGCATCGATGCAGATAGCTGGTATAATAAATCTGTTCCGCCGGGAACAAGAGCGTATAACCATACGCGTTATGATTTATTAATTCTGGAAGAAGTCGTCAGTCGTGCACAAAATGAAACCGGTTATCATAAAGTGGTTACTGCCGGTTGCAGCTTTGGAGGTTACCATGCTGTGAATTTTGCATTCAGGCATCCTGAAGTTTGCAGCTATTGTTTCCCCATGAGCGGGGCTTTTGAAATGAAGCAATTTATGGATGGCTATTATGATGACACTGTTTATTATAACAATCCTCTTGATTTTATTCCGAACGATAATAATCCTGAATTATGGAACATGGGAATTATTCTTGGCACAGCAGAGTTTGATAGCTGCAGGCCGGATAATGAAAGATTGAGCGAGATATTAAGCCGGAAAAATATTCAGCACTGGCTTGACATCAGACCAAATGCAAATCATGACTGGCCGATATGGAAAGAAATGTTCCCGCATTATTTGTCGTTGATTAAATAGTCGTCGGTCGACGGTTTTCGGTCATCAGAAGTTCTTGATAATATGAATTACTAATTGAAATAAATTGTTGTAGCAAATTGTGACACTGAAGCTGAAGGGAATATTAATAGTACAAGAGTGCGACGCAAGAATGATGATTAAAGAACAAATGTTCGTTACCAAAAAATAAATTCAAACTTTTCCTGAACGCGAACTTTGGAAAAGCTAAACCTCAAAAAAACTGTTATGAAAAAAATTGGCGTTTTATTTGGCAAGGAAAGAAGTTTCCCGATGGCTTTTGTTGAAAGAGTGAACAGCAAAAATGTGGAAGGCATTGTTGCCGAGCCTGTGCGCATTGGTAAAGTAGTTCAGGGAGACAGCAGTGGGTATGCAGTGATTATTGACCGCATCTCGCAGGATGTTCCTTTCTATCGTGCGTTCTTAAAAAATGCCGCGCTTTGCGGAACTGCAGTTATTAATAATCCTTTTTGGTGGAGCGCTGATGAAAAATTTTTCAATAATTGTCTGGCAACAAAAATCGGCGTGCCTGTTCCAAAAACAGTGATACTTCCATCGCATCAGCATCCTGTTGATACGAGCGAACAATCATTTGCAAATCTTGCGTATCCTTTAGACTGGGACACTATTTTTCATTACGTCGGTTTTCCTGCATACATGAAACCTTTTGCTGGCGGTGGCTGGAAAAATGTTTACCGGTTGGAAAATGCAAATGATTTTTATCAGAAACATTCAGAAACAGGTGAGCTGGTAATGTTGTTGCAGGAAGAAATTGTTTTTGAAGAATATTATCGTTGCTATTGTATTGGTGGCAAGTATGTTCGCATCATGCCGTATGAGCCGCGTAATCCGCATCATCTCCGGTATGTGGCAAGCTTCACTCCTTCACCGGAAAGACTGCATCAGATGGAGCAGATTGTTCTGCGCATCAATCATTATCTGGGTTATGATTTCAATACAGTTGAATTAGCATTGCGTGACGGCGTTCCTTATGCGATTGATTTCTGTAACCCCGCCCCTGATGCAGAAAAGACAAGTGTTGGCGAAGACAATTTTAACTGGGTTGTTGAAACTGCTGCAAACTACGCGATTGAAAGAGCAATTGCACATCAGGACGGAATGGATAACCTGACCTGGGGAGAATATTTGAAGAGGAGCACGGGGAAGCAAAATTTGATTTAATAATTAGTGGATTTGTTGATAACAGTTTTACTAACTGTGTTGTATAACCGAAATGTAGAAATACATCTAACATTGTAAATAGTATATTGAATGTCAAACATTACCTATAAGCATTTCACACTCGGAGTTGAAGAAGAATACATGGTTATCGACCCTCACACACGTGAGCTGAAAAGCCATGAACAGAAAATTGTTCATGAAGGGCAGAAGATTATCAAAGACAAAGTGAAAGCTGAAATGCACCAGGCTGTTGTGGAAGTTGGCACTGATATTTGCCAAAATATTGACGAAGCTTTTAATGATGTTGCGCTTCTCAGAAAAACTATTTCAGGAATTGCGGATTCGCTCGGGCTTTGGGTCGCGGCTTCCGGTACACATCCGTTCAGCCATTGGGAAAATCAATTAATTACCGACCATGTACGCTATAATGAAATCGTGAATGAATTGCAGGAAGCAGCAAGAAGCAATCTTATATTTGGCTTGCACGTGCATGTTGGAATGGAAAACCGCGAGATGGCAAATCATATTGCAAACTCGACAAGATATTTTTTGCCGCATGTTTATGCGCTTAGTACCAACTCTCCTTTTTGGGAAGGAAGAAAAACTGGTTATAAATCCTTCCGCACAAAAGTATTTGATAAATTTCCACGGACAGGCATACCTGAAACTTTTGAAAGCATTGAAGCTTATGAAAATTATGTGAAGCTATTGGTGAAAACAAATTGTATCGACAATGCGAAAAAAATATGGTGGGACCTTCGTGTTCATCCTTTTTTTAACACCGTTGAGTTCCGCATTTGCGATGTTCCGATGACCGTGCAGGAAACGATTGCTATTGCAGCGTTGTTCCAGGCCATCTGCGCAAAAATTTATAAACTTCATTCGCAAAACCTCAATTTCATTCAATATTCACGTGCGCTAATAAATGAAAATAAATGGCGAGCAAGCCGATATGGGATTGACGGGCATTTGATTGATTTCGGCAAGCAACAGGAAATGAATACCCGTGCGCTGATTTATGAACTGCTCGATTTTGTGAATGATGTTGTTGATGACCTCGGCAGCAGGCATGCGATTGATTACGTACATAAAATATTAGAACATGGGACTGGCGCAGACCGGCAGTTGCAGGTGTTTGAAAAAAATAACAGCTTAACTGAAGTGGTGGATTATATCCATTCGCAATTCACGCATAATATTTAGAGTTTCTTGCTTTATCCTCTGATATGATAAGCTTTCGGTTGAACAAATGCCCTGATTCCCTGATAAGACAATGTGCTTCCTAATCCGGAATGTTTTCTGCCACTCCATGGCAGTGCAGCATTCACGCGGTCACAGCAATTCCAATACACAGTTCCGGTATTTAATTGTTTCATTATTTTTTCTGCCCGCTCATAACTTTTTGAATAAACTGCAGCAGTCAAACCATATTCTGTGTCCTGCATCAATGCAACAGCTTCTTCATCATCTTTCACTTTTTGAATCCCGGTCACAGGACCGAAAGATTCTTCTTTCATGATTTTCATATCATGATTCACATTCACCAAAACAGCAGGTTCAATAAAATATCCTTTGCCGTCTAATTTTTTCCCTCCGTACAAAACTGTTGCGCCTTTTTGTCTGGCATCTTCAATCTGGCTCAATAAAAAATCAACTTGCTCTTTTCTGCTCACAGCGCCAATTTCAGTTGTGCTTTCCAGTGGATTACCGACTTTCATTTTCTTTGCCTTTTCTACATAGCTCTTCACAAAAGCATCATACACTTTTTCATGCACATAAATTCTTTCCACTGCGCAACAGCTCTGACCATTATTATAAACAACACCTTCCAATGCAGCACCAGCAACTTTATCAATATCTTCAACATCATCCATCACGTATAACGGGTCTTTGCCTCCAAGCTCCAGTTGACAAGGAACTAATTTATGAGCGATTTGTTCCGCAATAAATTTCCCGGTTCTGTAACTGCCTGTGAAAAAATATCCGTTCAAAGGCAATTCAAGCAAGGTTTTGCCTACATTACCTTTGCCGATTGCCAGCTCAAAGCAATGTTCGTGAACACCGGCTTCATACATCATTTTTTGGATATGCATGCCTGTTAGCACGGTATATTCAGATGGTTTATAAAAAACAGCATTTCCCCCAATCAACGCAGGAATAACAACATTGATGGCAACCAGATAAGGATAATTCCATGCGGAAATATTTGCAATCACACCTAAAGGTTCATAAACAATTTTTTCTCTCGTCGCTCCTTCTGTTGTAATCCATTCTTCTGTCAGCCATTTTTCTGAATTCTCAGTAAAGAACTGAATCTTTGCTTTTGCGCCATTTAATTCATTATATGATTGCTGCAATGGCTTGCCCATTTCATCCGTTAATGTTTTGGCAAGCTCGTCTTTATGTTGTTCGAGTAATTCGACAAATTTTTTGATGCATCCTACTCTTTCTTTCACTGTCATCGCAGCCCAAGCAGGCTGAGCTTTTTTCAGCATCTTGAATTTTTCCTGAATCGTGTCCTGAGTATCTTCATTAATTGTTGCAATCACTTCTTCCGTTGCCGGGTTAATCACTGATAATTTTTCCATGTTTGTTTTTCTTATTTCCTTCAAAAATCTTTCTTTAATATTTTTCGAGAACGGGCTTTCTTCTTTGCCGCTCAGTCTTTCGGGATGCCATTGAACACAGAGCATAAAAGCTTTGTTGGATTTATCTTTGAATTCAAGTCCTTCAATTGTATTATCATTTGAATTTGAATAAGCGCTCGCTATCAGATTTTTCCCCAAAGAGTTTTTATCAATCGCCTGATGATGCGCACTGTTTATTTTTCCGGATGTTTTGTTCGTTATTTCTTTCAGCAATGAATCTTTCTCTACAATAGCTTCGTGTTCCTTATCAATAGTTTCTTTTTTATGAATTGAATTCAATGGTCCTAAATCCTGAATCAATTTGCCTCCTTGCAGAACATTCACCAATTGCATTCCACGGCAAATTCCCAATAATGGCAATTGATTCAATTGTGAAAATTCGAAAATCTTTTTCTCGAATGTGTCTCGTTGAATTTGAAATTCTTCAGGAGCATTTGGGTAAGAAGAATTCGCATGATAAAAAGAAGGTTCGATATCAATTCCTCCAGTTAATACAAATCCATCACAGGTCAGGATATCTTCTGAATTATTCTTTTCGAATGATAATTCAACAAGCTCCACATCATTTTTTAAATCTTCATTTGTAAACCATTCCCAGTAAAAATGAAAATTGGTTTTTGTGAAACTTATGCCGATGCGTTTTTTCATGGTGAATAATAAATAAATTAGTTCGCAATTTGCAGTACTCAGTTTGCATTTCAAATCACAAGAACCTTTCAACTGCCGACTGTAAACTGATTACTGCCAACTGCTCATAAAGCTTCTCCGTACATCTTCCTGAAATCTGCTCTGGTAACCGGTTTGGGGTTATTAGGATGACAGAAGTCTGCGAAACCTAAATCTGCCAGTGTTTCCAGATGTTCTTCCTTCACTCCGATGTCCCGAAGTTTCACAGGCATGCCTATCTGTTTATTCAATCCGAACAAATGATTCACTACTGCTTCGCCTGTTTCTTCTTTCAACTCCATTGCTCTCGCTATTCTTCTGAACCTGTCTTCAAAACCTGCAATATTAAAGTTCATCCCATAAGGGAGGTTCACTGCGTTTGCCAAACCATGGTGTGTGTCTAATAAAGAAGAAAGCGGATGAGCTAAAGAATGAACAACACCTAATCCTTTTTGGAAAGCCACCGCTCCCATTAATGAAGCAATCATCATTTTGCTTCTTGACTCAACCGAAGGTTTATTTACCGCATCAACAATTGATTCATTAATCAATTTGATTCCTTCGAGCGCAATGCCATCTGCCATTGGATGAAAACCCTTTGCGAGAAATGCTTCCATATTATGCGTGAGCGCATCCATTCCGGTTGCAGCAGTTACAAACGGTGGCAGCTCCATCGTTAATAAAGGATCTGCAAAAACGATTTTTGCCAATAGTTTCGGCGAGAATAAAATCCTTTTGCGATGTGTATCATCTTCCGAAATAATAGCACTTCTTCCTACTTCACTGCCTGTTCCGCTGGTGGTAGGAACAGTAATAAAATGCGGAACAGATTCCGTTACATACTGATCGCCTCCAATCAAATCATCATAATCAAACAAATCGCGGTGATGATTAATGCGCAATGCAATTGCTCTGGCAACATCCATTGCCGCGCCACCACCGATTCCGATAATAGAATCTCTGTCCGTGCTTTTAAAAACATCGCCGCCTTTCAGCACATCTGATTTCACAGGATTTTTATGAATATCAGAAAATACTTCTGCTGAAATTGATTTTGCAGCAAGGTCATCTGTCAGTTCTTTAAAAAAACTTAATTGTCTTACAACCGGGTCTGTCACAATCAGCGGTTGTGCAAGACCGTTAGTTTTTAAATAGTCGGGCAGTTCTTTTACCGCGCCTGCTCCAAATCTTATTATTGTCGGGAAGTTGTACTGGCGAATAATATTAAAGTCAATCATGAACATTTTATTTTATAGTTTTCACGCGAAGGCGCAAAGTTACAAAGACGCAAAGAAAATTAAGCACTATATTATCTCTAAATATCTTTTCAGTTCCCAATCTGTCACCACTTTCGAGAACTGTCTCCACTCCCATTCGCGAGTGCCTGTGAAATGCTCCACAAATGCTTCACCGAATAATTCTTTTGCAAGGTCAGAATGTTTCATCGCCTGAGTGGCAGCCCATAAATTTCCGGGAAGAATTCCATGCTTTTTGTCCGCATAACCATTACCGATAGTTGCAGGCGTTTGAAGTTTCAATTTATTTTTGATTCCATACAAACCCGAAGCAAGACAGGCAGCCATCGCCAGATAAGGATTTGAATCCGAACCAACCACTCTTGTCTCTAATCTCGCAGACGTAGAACCAGCGGGCAACACACGCAGTGCAGTTGTCCTGTTATCAATCGCCCATGTTAATGTAGTAGGCGCCCATGCTCCTTCCACCAATCTTTTGTAGCTGTTAATCGTCGGTGCATACATCGGCAAAATGAAAGGCAGGCAATGTAATTGTCCTGCAATATAGCTTTCGAGCAAGGCGCTCATATTTGTTTTTGATTTCTTATCATAAAACAAATTCTGTTTCCCGTCCTTGCTCCACAAGCTTTGATGCACGTGACCGCTGCAGCCCGGCAAATTTTCATTCCACTTTGCCATAAAAGTGGCAATCAACCCATGACGATGCGCAATTTCTTTCACCCCGCTTTTGAAAAGGACAGCTCTGTCTGCCGCTTCTAAAATCTTTCCATATAAAATGGCCGCCTCATAAACACCCGGGCCGGTTTCTGTGTGAATACCCTCAAGCGGCACGTTGAATTTTTTCAACGAGTCAAACAGGTCATGAAAGAAATCACTTTTTTGTGAAGCACGCAACACTGAATAACCGAACATGCCTTGCGTCATCGGTTTCAGGTTGCTGAATTTATTCGCATACAATTCATCTGTGTTATCAATAAAATTGAACCATTCAAATTCCTGTGAGAAATAAGGAATATATCCGGCATCACTTGCTTGTTCTGCAATTTTTTTCAATAAGCTGCGCGGGCATGAAGGCATATCATTACCTTTTGCATCGCGGAAATCTGCCAGGAAAAAAGGAAGATCATTCTCCCATGGCACTTGCCTGAATGTGTTCATATCAATTACAGCAGCGGCATCCGGATAACCGGTGTGCCAGCCCGTGATTTTCGCATTGTCATACGCCACATCATTTGCATCCCAGCCGAACACCACATCGCAAAAGCCAAAACCTTTTTCTGCTACTGATTTGAATTTCTCAAAG